>JAKAHI010000191.1 GCA_021815065.1 bacterium
AGGAAGATGTGACCTGCGTCACGGGTTCGAGGCTGCTCCAGATAATATACGTACAACTACCCCCTTAACCCGGTTAACCCGAAAAGTGCAATAAGGCGGTTTACTTATTCCCGCGATCGCATAAACCCCCTCATTCCCCCTTGACAGGGGGAAATAACCCCCTGAAGAGGGAAAGAGCGCTATGGGGTAAAGGTGAGCGCCATTGAATTTGTTAATCCAAACATGAAATAGGTTGTGTAGGTCACACCTGCTGCCGTTGAAAATGGTACACCGGAAAGCCCTGGCTGTACTAAAGGATAGTCAAAAATTATTGGTGAAGTCAGAGGTAGAGCATCAGTAGACTGTCCAACAGCAGCTATGCTCATCATATTGTTTGCATCTGTTTTTGTAAGGATGACAAACGGAAGCGTTGCAGTTGCTGTAAGCGGTGACGATGTTGTTGTAATCTCGAGTGTTGCTGTTGAGATACCCGCACCAATTCCGTTTGCAAGCGTTGTCGTTGCCGTATCACCTCCACCAATCCACGTTACAGGGCTGAATGTATTGGCTGCGCCGGTAAATGTCCCGAGCACTGCCATATTGCCGTTACTATCAGTATACGGAGATACGGCAGAGGCTATCGTTGTGTCCGTGATATTCGAACATGCGGCGTCGATACAATGGAGGACGCCGTAGAGCACACCGTTTGAAATCGTACCGTCTGCATTTGCCGTTCCCCTCAGACTAAAGTTCTGCAGGGGCAGCGGCATACCTGCGACAGTCAATACCGCACTGCCGGAAGACATAAACTCGTTCCCCTCATAATATGCCGTAAGAGTCAGGGCAAATGCCGCGGGATTGATGTCTGTCGGAGATGAGCTGCTGAATGCCTGTCCGCCGAAGAGTATCATACTGCCTTCTGCACCTGCTGCGGTGGGATTTGAAGCAGCGGTAGTCGTAAGGACGCTGACAGCAAGTACAGGAAACGCACCTGCGGTTATAGAAGCAATCCCCTCCGGCTGAATACTGTTGTTTACCGTAACTGTATAACTATGCCCTGCTGCGACAGGAAACGTTCCTGAAAAAGTGGCCGTCGTGAATACATTGTATGAGGTTGCGGCATAAATAGTACCGTTTCGATTGGTTAAAAAATTCGTCGTTACGCTGAATGTGGTTGCCGGAGGAAGAAAGCCTTCCGGCGTAATATCGACATAACCGGCAAAGGTACCGGAGCTGAAACCGTTGACCCCGGTAAACAGAAAAGACGGAGATACACTTATTTTTATCGAGTTCGGATCCACAATACCGGCTGAGGCTGGAATAACCTCATAAAACACCGAATTTGGATTTACGGCATCCAGCGTACCTGACAACGGTGTGAGTGTTACGGTTATCGCTATGGGCGGGGCTGTTGCTGTTGTGGCCGTGTTACTGCTGCTGCAACCATAAACCATAGACAGAACAAGTAGTATTACGCCCGAAAACCAGAAAAGCCTGATTATATTTATTTTCATATCTATCTTCTCTCTCTTCATCTTTGCACTATCTACCACATATTGGATCTAAAGTAACTCATCAATGTATGATCATCCCGAACCTGTCCCACCGAATATGGAATGTCTTGGTGTTCCATGAGAAGTAAATAATCTCTGCCTGTCCGAGAATCAAGTCCCGTTTTACAAACCCCCAGAACCTCGAGTCGTTGGAAAAGTCCCTGTTATCGCCCATCATAAAGTATTCGCCTTTGGGAACAACAATCGGGCCGAAATTGTCCCTCGGTGACTCCGAAGCCGGTAATACCTCCGGATCCCCATGATATGCATACGGTTCCTTGAGTGCCTTGCCGTTTATGAAGACCTGCTTATTGATAATCTGTACCTTGTCCCCGGGCAGTCCGATGACCCGTTTGATAAAATCTATACTCTCATCCTTCGGGTATTCGAATACGACGACATTCCCTCTTTTCGGAGAGCGAAACGGCAGTGCGACATCATTCGTAAACGGTATGTGCGTACCGTAAATAAATTTTGTTACCAGTATATGGTCCCCGACCAATAAGGTAGGTTCCATGGAACCTGATGGAATTTTAAATGCCTGGATAATAAACGCCCGGATAATAAGGGCAAGTATGATCGCGGTTGTAAATGCCTCGACATACTCCCTAACTATACTTTTTTTCTTTTTTTCTTTTGCCATAATTCTATTACCTTATATACCTTTCATATTATTTGTAAGGGGCGGAATCTCCCCGCCCTTTTCTTCCGGACGGCCCAGTGGGTTTCCGCCCCTTCGTATATTTTCAGGATTCTCTCTGTCTAATTCCCACTTTAATGGGTTGTTTATGATGTATTCTCTGATTTCTGTCAATTCTTTTTCGTTACGTATGATGTGTTCATAATAATTACGCTGCCAGAATGGGACACCGTATGCACTGCAAAATTTATTAATCTGTTTTGTGGTTTGATATTTAAAATATGCTACGATTTGTCCTAATGTATATTTTTGTAGGGGCGGGGTCACCCCGCCCTTCCCGGGCGTTTCGTTTGTTGTAAACAAGGGCGAGGAAACCTCGCCCCTACAGGTATCCTCAACAATAATTATTCCATGTAAATGGTTGGGCATTACAACAAATTCATCCAATGTAACATTCACACAATGTTCTGGTATTTTTAACCAGTATCCGCAGGCAATTTTACCGATTTCTGATGGTTCAATTACTCCATTGATTGTCTTCCCCAATAAACAACCTTTATTCTGTGTGCATATCGTCACAAAATATGCACCTGCATTTGTGTAATCATAATCTTTTAAACGGATGGAATGCCGGTCTCCATTATGAATATCGGGGATGTATCCATTCATTATACCCTTCACCATTGTTCACTCCGACTTCAATACGGACAGGAAGGCCTCCTGCGGGATATTGATGACACCGACCTGCTTCATCCGCTTCTTGCCTTCTTTCTGTTTCTCAAGCAGTTTCCTCTTTCTGGTGATGTCTCCGCCGTAACACTTTGCCAGAACATCCTTTCTCATCGCCTTGACGCTTTCCTTTGCAATAACCCTGGAACCTATGGCGGCCTGTATATTCACCTCAAAAAGCTGCCGGGGAATGACCTTCCTCAGTTTTTCGGTAAGCGCCCTCCCCCGATAATAAGAGTTGTCCTTATGGACAATCAGAGACAGTGCATCCACCGGATCTCCGTTGATAAGTATATTCAGCTTTATAAGATCCGATGTCTTATAATCAAGGAATTCGTACTCCATAGAGGCATACCCCCGGGAGATCGATTTCAACTTATCGTAAAAATCACTGATCATTTCCGACAGCGGCAGTTCATAAACGATCATGACCTTGTTCTGGGTGAGATATTTCATCTCCCGCTGGATGCCCCTTTTGTCCTCGCAAACCTTCAATACCGCGCCGACGAATTCCGACGGTATATGGATGGTCACGACCACATAGGGCTCCTCTATCTTTTGAACAGACCTGTCCTCCGGAAAGTTTGCCGGGTTATCTACAGAAACCATTTCTCCGTCCTGCAGATAAATATGATACGCAACCGTCGGTGCAGTCGAAATAAGTTCGAGCTCGTATTCCCTTTCAAGCCTTTCCTGAATAATTTCTTTATGGAGCAATCCGAGGAATCCGCATCTGAACCCGAAACCAAGCGCTGTCGATGTTTCAGGCTCGTACGTGAATGAGGAATCGTTGAGGATAAGCTTTTCGATGGCAGCCTTGAGCGGCTCGTATTGATTGTTCTCGACCGGGTACAGACCCGCAAAGACCAGCGGCTTAATATGCTTGAATCCGGGGAGCGGTGTTGTCGCGGGATTATTCTCGAGTGTTATGGTATCACCAATCATTGTTTCGTGTAGGTCTTTTATTCCTGCTATAATAACGCCGACCTCCCCTGCCGACAGCCCTGTTACCTCTCTCACCAGCGGTGCGACTATCCCAAGGTTCGTCACCTCATAGCTGCGTCCCGTTGAAAGCATTTTAATTCTGTCACCAATCCGGACAGACCCGTCAAACAGACGCACCACCATGATAACCCCCTGGTAGCT
>JAKAHI010000192.1 GCA_021815065.1 bacterium
GCCTGCTTGTAATGGTTTTTGCCGTATACGGCGTGGATTACTTCTCTATCAGTGCTCACTCTACCGCACATAAAAAAAGGCGTGGACAAAAGCCACGCCTTTCTGAATATAAGTTTTCCCTTCTTACCCTCTTTCTACCAGTGTTGCAACGCCCATCCCGCCTCCTACGCACATGGTCTCAATGCCGAACTCTACGTTGTTGTCCGTCATTTCATGGACCAATGTCGTCATGATCCTCGCACCGGTTGCACCGAGCGGATGGCCTATTGCCAATGCACCGCCTCTCGGGTTGAGCTTCTCCAACGGTATAGCAAGCTCTCTCGCAACAGCGAGTGACTGGGAAGCGAATGCCTCATTCAGCTCGACTACACCGATATCCTTTATAGTGAGCTTGGCCTTTGAAAGTAATTTTCTGACGGCGTATATAGGTCCTATGCCCATAAGCTCCGGCTTCACCCCTGCAACTGCCATTCCCCGTATTGTTGCAAGCGGCTCGATGCCGAGCGACTTTGCTTTTTCCCGGGACATAATCATCACCGCGCCAGCCCCGTCATTGAGAGGACTTGAATTCCCTGCTGTTACCGTTCCTGTTTCAGAGAATGCAGGCATGAGTGTTGCAAGTTTTTCAAGAGACGTGTTCTCTCTCGGACATTCGTCCGTATCGAAAAACTTCGTCGTCCCGTCTGCCTGGGGTGCATTGATACCGATGATCTCCTTTTTAAACAAACCGGCCTTTATTGCCTTTACAGCCTTCATGTGGCTGTCATACGCAAACTTGTCCTGGTCTTCTCTCGATATCTTATACTCGACCGCAACATTCTCTGCTGTCTGCCCCATGGTTATATAGACATTCGGCTGTTTGCCTTCCTGGATATCGTTTAACAACGGGATATTCAGTGCCTTATCGGGATTCAAACCGCCCATGGGTATGTGAGACATACTCTCGATACCTGCGCCGATACCTGCATCAATAAAACCTGCCATGATGCGCAGTGCGATGAAGTTTATCGCCTCAAGGCTCGATGAGCAAAACCTGTTCAGGGTCGCAGCAGGTACATCTATTGGTAAACCGGCAAGTATGCCGATCACCCTTCCCACGTTTAATCCCTGCTCGCCCTCTGTCATGGCACAGCCGACAACAAGATCCTCTATTTCTTTCGGATTCAGTTTCGGGGTCCTTTTTACAACCTCTTTTACAACAATTGCCCCGAAATCATCAGCCCTGACATTTATAAGACTACCCTTGTTTGCCCGTGCTATTGCCGTTCTTGCAGCAGCTACGATAACCGCGTCCTTCGGTCCTTTATTCATAAATAACCTCCCTTTTGTTTTTGATTTTATTATCAATTTATCGTCGGCATGTCCAGTGTTTTCTCAATTTCTCCACTGGACAACCGAGCTCTCATAATGATATAATTCTCCAAAAGGATGGGTACAGATATGGGAAAGCATGGAATAAAGCTATTGGCAGCGGGCTTATTTTTATTGTCAATGACCATAGGATGCGGAAGCAAGAGCAGCGGTTTAAGTTTTAAACCCATGGATGCCTCGCTTGTCCTGACAAATGCAAACTATACGCTTACCATAAACCGCGCTCCGTACAATTTTACGGTAACGTCACAGGGACGCATTGTCCTCGCTTCAATCCCCTGTACCGCATCATCGGCTGTCAGTGCCACCGGCAGCTACGCACTGAACAACACGTATGCATGCACATTTTCAGCAGCGGGCTATAACCTTACGTCCAACGGTGCGAATGTCTATCTGCACAGTAATCAGGCCGGGTGGATAACATACAATTTTCTCCTATCAACAAAAATGATAAAGGTATCCGTTTCAAGCCAGAACAGCGCTGTTCAAAATGTCGGTGATGCGTTTTCGACATCGGCTTCGGGACATTGGTATGGGCAGGGAGAGCTCGGCAACTATCTCAACCCGGTGAACGGAACCATAGAAATAGGTCAGCAGTGGTATCCTCTTGAAACCGGAAACTACACCAGATGCCCGCTTGAAACAGCCGATCAGAACAACCTGACAACCCCCCTGTGGCTGACATCGAACGGGGCAGGCGTTTTTGTCGACAGCTATGGTCCGATGTGTATGAGCATGGGCAACGGCATATTCGCACTCACCGGAAACTCGAACCAATTCTCGTATTACATCCTCGTTGACAATAACATACCTTCGACCTATCAGGATTGGATCTCCACAAACTTTACCTATAAGAAGGCGTGGCAGCCGGTAAGCCTGCCTGCGCCTGAAATGTTCCAGGGTCCTGTATGGTCAACATGGGCTGAATACCTTTACGGGATAGACCAGTCAAATGTCCTCGGGCTTGCACAGAGTATAACGAGTCTCGGCTTTCCCCATTCGATCCTGGAGATCGACGACAAGTGGCAGAAAAACTGGGGTGATACTGCGTTTGACCCGGCAAAGTTCCCGGATCCAAAGGCAATGACAGACCAGCTCCACAGTATGGGGTTTAAAGCCTCGTTGTGGGTGCCGCCTTTTGTCGATAACAACTCCTCGAACTTTAACGCCTCGACAGAGCCCTATTTTATCCAGTCAAAAGGCGGCGGCGTTTCACTCATTGGATGGTGGGACACCTTCGGAACAAAAGAAGCAGGGCTTATCAACTTTTCGAACCCGAATGTCATGAACTGGTGGTCCGGTCTGCTCGGTACTATCGTATCAAACTATGGTATTGATGGATTCAAGTTTGATGCAGGCGAAGCAAACTGGTTTCCGCTTGACGGGGTTACTACAGGATATCTTTCGCCAAACGAGTTTTCCGATTATTATATAACGATCAACAAGCACGTACCTGCAATGGAATTCAGGTCGGGCTGGTTTGCACAGAATGACGGCCAGATCATGCGGGAGTACGACAAGGACTCTATCTGGAGCGCGGACAACGGGCTGGCATCGGTCCTGCCGCAGATGTTTTCCATGGAAATGGCCGGGTATCCGTTTGTACTGCCGGACATGATCGGCGGTAACGGATACACAGGCTGGCCGAGTTCGGAGCTCTACATTCGATGGGTCGAAATGAATGCGTTTATGCCGCTCATGCAGTTTTCTATGGTGCCGTGGGATGCACGGATAGCGGGTAATTCAACACAGATGACAACGGACATTTCCAGATATTATGCAGGCATACATCAGTCACTGAAAACATACATGCTCAAGCTTGCACAGAGCTCCGCACTATCAGGCATGCCCATGGTCAAGCCGTTATTCTTTGACTACCCAACCGACCAAAACACCTATACCATAAGCGATGAATTTCTGCTCGGGGATACGTATCTCGTATGCCCTGTTGTCATGCCAGGGGTATCATCGAGGAACGTTTACCTTCCTGCAGGCACATGGGCAGACTACTTTACCGGCGGTACATTTACAGGGCCGGCAACACTGATTGGCTATCCAGCCACCATCGGAACAATACCGGTGTTTGAAAAGCAGTGATTACCCTCTGACACACGTATCACGTCCGTGAAGTAATCCCCGAAGATACCAACGGGCAAGCCCGTGGCACTCTGCAATCCGATAAGGAAACCATACAGGGTATAATATAAACCCCGTTCTACCCCTCCTCCCCCCCTTATCAGGGGGGGACTTCCCCCTGTCAAGGGGGAATGAGGGGGTTGTGCGATCGAGGGAATAAGTAAACCTCCTTATTGCATTTATTGGGTTAATAAATATCCTTCTCGATAACAAACCGCACTCATTAAGAAAGTCAGGAAGAATCAAATAGTATCGTCATATTCCTACAATACTTGGCATGGCTTTCTAACGCGGTAAGCATAAAAAATGCCCCCTGGGGAAGGGGGCATTAGCTCCGCTTAAAGCGGAGGAGGGGAAATTTAAAAGTTCAATCTTTAAAGTAAGGGTGGTGCTTTCGCACCACCCTGTAAATTTTTACGTTGCTTTCTGCCTATGGCAACTGGTTGAGTGAGTTGTTCAGTATGGTCAATACGTACGTCGGGTTGTGGATACCATAGCTGCCTTCACTGTTCGTAAGTGCAT
>JAKAHI010000193.1 GCA_021815065.1 bacterium
GGGTACGAGTCCATTATGCTGAACTCCAATCCGGAAACAGTCAGTACGGACTACGATACATCGGATAAACTTTATTTCGAGCCCATTACCTACGAAGACGTTATGAATATTATCGAGCTTGAAAAGCCGGATGGCGTTATTGTCCAATTCGGTGGGCAGACACCGTTAAAGTTGTCGAAGAGGCTTGAGGCCGCAGGGGTAGAAGTCCTTGGAACTTCGCCCGAAAGCATCGATATAGCGGAGGACAGAAAGAGGTTCAGGGAACTCCTTGAGCGGCTCGGGTTGAAACAACCCACAAGCCTTACGGCCACGTCTGTAGAAGAGGCCATCAGGATAGGGAACACGATCGGTTTTCCCCTTATACTGAGGCCTTCCTACGTACTCGGCGGCAGGGCAATGGAGATCGTTTATGATAATGAAAGCCTCATAGAGTACATGGCCAGGGCTGTAACTATCAGCGAAGATAAGCCCGTATTGGTGGATAAGTTTCTCGAGAGTGCAACAGAGATAGACGTGGATGCCATATCCGACGGAGATACCGTCGTGATCGGCGGTGTTATGGAGCATATCGAGGAGGCAGGTATACACTCGGGAGACAGCGCATGTTCACTCCCGCCTTTTTCTTTATCAAAGGACCTTATCAATGAAATTACCCGGCAGACCAGGGTGCTTGCAAAGGCATTGAACGTTATAGGACTCATAAATATCCAGTATGCCGTAAAGGATAATGAGGTCTATGTAATCGAGGCAAATCCAAGGGCAAGCAGAACAATACCGTTCGTTTCAAAGTCGATAGGCATTCCTCTTGCAAAGCTGGCAACAAAACTGATGGTGGGTAAAAAATTAAAGGATATAGGCTTTACAAAAGAGGTAGTGACTGATTATATTACGGTAAAAGAAGCAGTGCTTCCTTTTATGAAATTGCCCGGAGTCGATACGATATTGGGACCGGAGATGAAGTCCACGGGTGAAGTTATGGGAATAGACAAGTCATTCGCCCTGGCATTTGCGAAGTCCCAGTTGGCTTCGAACACGATATTGCCTTTGAAAGGCAATGTTTTTATAAGCGTAAAAGACAATGATAAAATGCTGATAGTACCCATTGCAAAGAAATTGAAAGAGCTGGGATTTACTATCGTTGCAACACGGGGTACTGCACAGATCTTAACGACAAGCGGGATTGAAGTGAAAATTGTCAATAAGGTACAGGAAGGCAGGCCCCATATTGTAGATTTAATAAAAAATGGAGAGATTGCGATGCTGATAAATACGACATTCGGTAAGAAATCGATAAAAGATTCTTATTCGATACGAAGGTCGGTCATTACGTATAATATACCCTATTATACGACCATAGAGGGGGCGGATGCAGCGTACAGGGCCATTGTGGCATTGAGGAACGGTGAGATCACGGTCACGCCTATTCAGAATTTATACAAAGCAATATAAGACAGGAGTTTATTATGCACAGGATTCCGATTACGAGATCAGGGTACGATGCTTTAAAGGAAAAATTGAAGGTACTGCAGCAGGTCGAGAGACCAAAGGTGATTGTAGCGCTTGCCGAGGCACGCAGCCATGGCGATTTGAGCGAAAATGCCGAATATGAGAGCGCGAAAGAAAAGCAATCGTACATAGACGCCAAGATAAGGGAAATAGAGAATAAGCTGGCAAATGCGGAGATAATAGAGATAGACAAAACCAAGATAGACCAGGGACGGATCGCATTCGGTGCTTATGTATCGATTAAGGACACAAATACAGCAAGTGTTGTCAGTTATTTGATTGTCGGCGAGGATGAAGCTGATTTCAAGAACGGCAGTATTTCCATTACCTCTCCGCTTGCACGTGAGCTTATCGGCTGCAGGAAGGGCGATGTTGTCGAGATCCAGACGGCAAAGTCGGTCAAGGAGTACGAGATCATAGAAATATCGTACGATAAACTGGACAAGTAAACTCGCTTTCCACATGTTTGTTGACAAATAAGAAATGCTTCATATAATGAAAGGGTATTGCAGGCGGATAGCTCAGTTGGTAGAGCGCCACTCTTACACGGTGGATGTCGCAGGTTCGAGCCCTGTTCCGCCTATTGTTTAAGGGGTCGTAGTTCAGTTTGGTTAGAACGTCCGCCTGTCACGCGGAAGGTCGCGGGTTCGAACCCCGTCGACCCCGTTTTTTTTATAGGGAACAATAATCATGATATCTGATTTTTTAGTCATACTGGCAAATATCGTCGATGTGGTATTTACCGTCTACTACTGGCTCATTATTATCCGTGCCTTATTGAGCTGGGTGAATCCCGATCCGTACAATTCCGTCGTAAACTTCTTATACAGGATAACGGAGCCCGTCCTTGGTCGACTGCGGAGTGTGATTCCCATCGGCACAAGCTCAGGTATAGATCTGTCTCCATTAATTGCCATTTTTGCGATCTATTTTCTCAAGTCGTTGATCGTGCAGGCCTTGCTGAAACTTGCAATCAAGTTACATACATAGATCACGACAGAATAAACTGTTCCATTCATCATCATATCGTTGTATAGATGATCCAAGATGGCTAAGAGGGCAGATAATGTTGTAAAGAGTAAAATACCGGCTGTTGTATTCCCGCTTCTGTTGTTTGTCTTTGCATTTATATTCACGTTCAACAACATTTTTGAAGGCGATACGTTCTGGCACCTGAAGCTCGGCCAGTATATACTGCAGACACACAGCTTCCCCTTCCATGACGTCTTTTCTTACACGTTTGCAGGAATGAGAATATATCCTGTCGAATGGTTGTTCGAGGTCACCCTGTATGCTATCTACAGCCTTTCGGGTATTGCAGGTATTATTGTAATAAAGTCAGTTGTTGCCGGTCTTACCTCTGTAGTGCTGTATTTGTCATTCGAACATTATAAAATAAACCGGTACATCGGACTTGTAATCATAGCATGTATCTTTGTTCCCGCGGGTTCTTACTTCGTTGATCGTCCTCAGATCCTAACCTATCTCGGCATAGCCTTGCTTGCTTTTATTACGTCATTACCGGATATAGATAAAAGAAAGACATTATGGCTTATACCGTTCATCATGCTTGTATGGGTGAATATGCATCCCGGAGTTGTGTTTGGAATCATCTTTTTATCCGCATGGCTGATGGAGGCATTTATAAGCCTGCTGAAACATACGGTAAAGGTAGAAGTATTCTCAAGAAGACTGGTTGTCTATAGTGTCACGCTGGTTATCACACTCGTTACCCCGAACACGTATCATCTGTACACATTCCTGTTTCACCACGTCGCTTCACTGGGCCAGAAGGGCGGGCTGGAGTATATCGCCGAGTTCATGCCTCCATCGTTATCGCAGACGCCGACCATGTTTATAGGTCTTGTTATTTTTACTGCGATCTTTGTGCTGGGTATCTTCAGGATGCCCCTGCGTTATGTTCTCTATGGACTTGTACTGCTGCCCATGTCGTTTGACATGAGACGCATGGTCATCATGGCATTGATAGGTATTGCACCGGGCATCGGTCTGGTCGTCCAGGACTGGCTGACACGACTCGGCAAACTGCATGTGCCTGCAGTCCTTGTGACCATTGTCTGTGCGGGTGTACTCCTGTCACCGTTTTTGTATGAATACAACCAGTACAGAACCGATTACGTTGGTTACAAAGGCATTGGTATACAGAAGCAGTTCTACCCGAAGCGGGCGATAGAGTTTATCCTCGATCACCACATACAGGGCAACATCTACAACTCCATCAACTTCGGTGGTGCTGTTATCTTCCTCGGATACCCGCAGATAAAGGATTTTATCGATACGCGGTTGGACCCGGAGAGGTTTTTACTGCCTGAGGTAAACCGTGCCATGGACAGCCCGCCTGCATTTGATAGCCTGCTCAGCAGGTTCAAGGTTACTTATGCGCTTGTGGAAACATACGTACCGGTCAATTATCCATGGCTTCTGCCATCCCCTGACTGGCACCTTGTGTATTTCGACGATTATGCGCAGATCTACGTAAAGCAAGGTACAGGC
>JAKAHI010000194.1 GCA_021815065.1 bacterium
ATTTCTATTATTCTGTCGTTCGCGTCGAAAAGGAAAGCAGGATAGCTGAAACTGCTCAATAATAAAAAGAATTTCTCAAATAATTTCCTATAATTATTCATTATCAGAATCCCTTTTTCATGTATACCGTTACGGTGGACTGGATTTTGTCTTCTGATATCATTTATGAATATTACTCAATGTCAATATAACGGTTTTTTATAGTATACTTTTCTTTAGAACATAAGCGGTAAAATATCAACAAGTTTCGTTCATTGCCACATAAACCCATATGCTATGTTGTTAATTCAACAGCAAGCGGGTTGCCAGTCAGTCGGATAAACCCGTTTATACGAAGTTGTGCGATATGAAATTTGCGGATTGTCTTTCTATTTTTATTGAAAAAAAATATTTTACCAATTATGCTGACTTCCATGAATGAATTTATACTGCAAGAAAATGAGCAAAACATACAAATCTTGAAGGTAAACAGGGCTCCGCATAATTTCATGAAACTGCCTGTTCTCGAACAACTCGGTAGTGCAATTGATGCCATGGCCGCGCAAAACAGCTATGAAGGCCTTATTCTGATGAGTGCCCTTGACGGCATCTTTATTTCCGGACACGAGATTGTCGATCTCTGTGAAGAAGATAACGATCGCAAGTTCAAGAAGTATCTCAGAACAATAGCCGAGATACTCCTGTCCATCCAAAGACTCAACATACCTACCCTGACGATTATCAACGGGCATTGTGTAGGGTTCGGGCTTGAACTTGCCCTGTGCACTGACTTCCGTATTGCCTCGGATGAAGATAGTAACATCGGTTTTCCGGATGTAAAACTCGGTACGTTCCCGCCCTTTGGCGGCATATACAGGCTTGTGAATCTGATCGGTGAAACAAAAGCAAAAGAATTGCTCATGAAAGGCAGACTTTTAAAACCGCAAACAGCTGTTGAATGGGGATTGATAGATGCCGTATCGAACAAAGATAACAGCTTGACCGATGCTTTGAAACTTCTCAAAGGCATCTCAAGGCATGCATCGCTGGCCATGACTGCGATAAAAAGGTCTATCATAGATTCCACCCTGAAGGATTTCATGACGGTTATTCAGGAGGACATCGAAGATTACACAACCATAATCCGCTCTCATGATTATACCGAAGGCAAGAAAGCCCTTCAGGAAGACAGGATCCCGGAATTCAAAAAGAAATAATATTTTTCCCATGCTGTTTTTTTTGACAAACGATAAAAATATTGTTACAGTTTTACGCATTCAATCAGCAGGGAGGCTGTATGAAAAATAAGCTCATAACCTTAGCTCTCATACTATGTTCACTGGCTCTTTATGGACATGCCGCGGCACAACCCATATCGAGGACAAAAGAGAATGCCGCAACACAGCAGCTTATCCAGAGCCAGACTGGTAAACAGTTGACAGCACTTGACTGGTACAACAGAGGCGTCGCAATGAACAATAATTCCGACCAGGAACTGGCTTGTTATCAAAGAGCCGTTCAGATTGACTCGACGTTCGCCCCCGCTTATTACAATATGGGCATCATTTACATGAAAAGGGGCATGAATTCAGAAGCAATCGACAACTTCAATCAATTCCTGAAATTATCCAGCGATGAAACGAAAAAACAAGAGGTAAGGAAAGCGATCTCGGAACTGGGCGGAGAAGCTGCAAGCGGGAACAACACACCGGATCAGACAGTGTCCGCGGATTTGAAGCAACAGGCAATCAAGCTTTACAATGCAGGTATCGCTCTCAATGACGATTCGGATAAAGAAATGCAGTATTATTTACAGGCAATAGTTCTTGATCCCGGGTTTGCAGCAGCGCATATGAATCTTGGATTGCTTTATTATCACAGGAAGAATTATAAAGACGCCCTTTCGGAACTTACGAAATACATAGAATACACCAATGATCCGCCTGCTAAACGCAAAGAGGTGCTGAACCTTATTGAATGGCTGAAGACCGCGGTAAAAACACCCGCTCAGCCGGCCGTCCAGCAGCAACCCTCCGGTATAAGTACTGCGCCTGCACCAGCACCGTCACCGGCTCAGAACAACAACGCGGGAGGTACACCGCAAATGCAGGAAGTACCTTTGCAATAATGTGTTTATGTAAATAACACTGCAGATGCAAACAAAGACTTTTTATCCATCGTACCCGGAATTCGCTGACCTTGCAAAGCAAGCAAACATCATACCCGTTTACACGGAAATACTGTCGGATATCGAAACACCGGTTTCGGTACTCTTGAAACTCAAACATCTGAAGTACCCCTTTCTCCTTGAGAGCGTCGAAGGCGGTGAGAAATGGGCTCGGTATAGTTTTATCGGTTTCGATCCATCGGTCGTGTTCAGGGTAAAAAACCGGGATGTCTTTATAACAGAAAATGGGACAACAAAAAAATATCACGGTGTTCCGGACCCTCTTGAACTCTTAAAAACAGAATTCAAGCGGTACAGGCCTGCAATTATAAAAGGCCTGCCGGGATTTGTCGGCGGTGCTGTCGGTTATTTTGGATATGATATTGTAAAGACGTTTGAGAAGGTACCGGATCTCCATAAACAGTCTCCGGGTTTCGATGATGTGTTTCTGCTTTTTACGGATAAGCTCGTGATCTTCGACAACCTGCGGCATACCCTTATCGTCTTATCAAATGCCCTTATCAAGAACGGTAACACAAAGATGGCGTACAAGACTGCGATAGACTCCGTTAAAAAAGTCCTCTCCATACTCGGGAAGCCGCTGCCGGTAAAAAAACGACATAGAACACCTGCGGCCAAACCCTTCAGATCGAACATGACACAGCAAGAATACGAACAGATGGTCCTCAAAGGGAAATCTCACATACAGGAAGGCGACATTATTCAGGTCGTATTGTCGCAGCGGTTCTTTTCGCCGTCAAAGATTGACCTCGTATCGTTTTACAGGGCACTGAGGCTTATCAATCCTTCCCCCTACATGTTTTATTTTGATCTCGGTGATAAATACCTCATCGGTTCCTCACCCGAGGTACTCGTAAGGTTCGAGGGCGGCAAGGTAACCATACGGCCCATTGCGGGCACGAGAAAGCGCGGTAAAACCCGCGAGGAGGATCAGGCGCTCGAAAAAGAATTGCTTGAAGATAAAAAAGAAAAAGCGGAACATGTCATGCTGGTCGATCTCGCAAGGAATGATATCGGGAGAATTGCTAAGACAGGCAGTGTCCGGGTTGATGAACTTATGACCGTGGAACGGTATTCCCATGTTATGCATATCGTGTCAGAGGTAAGCGGCAGCGTCCTTGATGACAAGGATGCCGTAGATATCGTGAAGTCTACATTCCCGGCAGGGACACTCTCGGGTGCTCCAAAGGTCAAGGCAATGGAAATAATTGAACATCTTGAGAAAGAAAGACGGGGCCCTTACGGCGGAGCAGTCGGCTATATAAGCTATACGGGAAGTATGGATACCTGTATTGCAATACGTACTGCATTTGTCGATAAAAAGGGGATTTATATTCAGTCTGGTGCGGGGATAGTATATGATTCCCTGCCTGAAAACGAGTACTTCGAAACAAGATCAAAGGCACAGGCTTTGATGGATGCCGTAAAAAAAGCGGCAGAGATATCGTAATCTTATGAAGATACTTGTCATAGATAATTACGATTCCTTTACCTACAACCTTGTCCAGTACCTCGGCGAACTCGGCGTTGAGGTATTCGTCTACCGGAACGATGCTCTCAAGACAGGCGACATAAAGGCACTGGGGATCAACGCCATCGTTATATCACCGGGTCCGTCAACCCCGGCCGAGGCAGGCATCTCCGTGGACGTTATAAAACAATACGCAGGTGTTTATCCCCTGTTCGGCGTATGTCTCGGCCACCAGGCGATCGGTTACGCCTTTGGCGCCCGTATAGTCAAAGCGCAGAAGATCTACCACGGCAAAACGTCTCTGATCCATCATGACGGCAATACAATATTCTCCGGACTTGACAACCCGTTCACAGCAACGCGGTATCACTCTCTGGTGATA
>JAKAHI010000195.1 GCA_021815065.1 bacterium
GAAGAGGGTTTTCGGTAGAGGTCGTTACTCAAAAAACAGAGGAGCTGTTTAAATCGGTATTATGATATACACTGCACTTGCCGCACTCTTGATTGTCGGCATCATCTGGTACCTTGAATTCAGGGCATATTCAATACCGGTACTCTATTACCATCATGTGGAGCCGACGGATCCTGCCCGTCCCGAGGTGTTCGAAGCGCAGATGCAATACCTTGCGGGAAAAGGCTATCATTCGGTGTCCTTGAATGAACTGTACGGATTTATGACCGGGAGCAGCAGTGTTCCAAGGAAGAGTTTTGTCCTGACATTCGATGACGGGTTTTATTGCAATTATCATTATCTTTTACCGGTCCTGAAAAAATATCAACTCAAGGCTGCAGTTTTTGTGGTGACCGGAGTGAGAAAACAGTCCCTGCCTGCACAGCAACGGGAGCGGTCGAGGGGATATCCATCGAGGACGGGAGAAAACATGGAATCTGCGGAACGGTTTGCAACGTGGGATGAATTGAATCTCATGATTGCCTCTGGCCTGGTGCAGATAGAGGATCACGGCTTGTTTCACGATCGAGTGTACAGGAGCGATAAGGTACGCGGGTTCAATACGGGTCTTGAGCTCGACTGGCCGGTATGGGGGGACAAAAGGGCAGGTACCGTGAACTATGAAGCAGGGTCTTCCCTGGCGTATAAGAATTTTACCGGTGATTATAAACTCAACGAACATCTGGTGAATTTTATCAAAGACAACAGCCTCGATCCTGCGGATTATACAACGATGGAAGTGCTGAAAAAAAAGTACCGGGAATATAAGGCCCGCAACACCGTAAAATCCATCTATGAATCGCACGACAATTATCTGCACCGGTGCAGGATGGACATCGAAAAGAGCCGGAAGTTGCTCGAAGAGCACACGGGTATTTCCCCGGGGTTCTTATGCTTCCCGTGGGGACAGTACAATAAACATGTCATTGAGCTCTTGAAAGATACCGGGTACCGTGGCGCTGTAACTACAGACAAGGGCGCAAATGTACGTGGCGGCAATCCCTATAAGATAAAGCGTTTTAAGGTTTATCGATCGAACATGGCATGGTTCAAACGGTATTTTTTTCTCCACAGATCCCGGATACTCGTTACGCTGTACGGTCTTTTTTACGGCTGGTTTTAGCCTGCAATGATTGCCAAACATTTTATAGTTTGATACGCTTCACCTCATGATTCAAAGGAGACGGTATGAATGATCAAGAATTATTAAGACCCCTGATAGAGCCCAATACGACGAAGCTCATACTGGTAGTTATGGACGGCGTCGGCGGACTGCCGGTCAATGGAACAAGCGAGCTTGAAAAGGCGAATACGCCGAACCTGTCCCTGCTGGCCAGCAGTTCTGCCTGCGGTTTGCAGGTACCCGTTGCCTACGGGATTACCCCTGGCAGCGGTCCGGGTCACCTCGGTATATTCGGCTATAACCCTCTCCAGTACGAGATCGGCAGGGGTGTACTCGAGGCGCTTGGACTGGGCATACACCTGACGGAAAACGACATAGCCATACGGTGCAATTATGCGACGGTAATCCGTGAAGGCACAAAAACTGTTATCAAAGACAGAAGGGCAGGCAGGATCCCTACGGACCACAGCAAAAAGATCACGGAGATGCTGCAGGAAAAGATAAAACAGATCGATGATGCACAGATCATACTCCTTCCCGGTATGGAACATAGATTTGCCCTTGTTTTAAGGTTTTCTCACGTTTTGGAGAAGGGTGCCGATGCTATTGAGGACACAGACCCCCAGAAAGAAGGGCTTGAACCCGTTACACCTTTGCCATCAAATGTATCTGCAAAACATGTCTTGGAGATCGCACTTAAGTTTGTGGAAAAGGCAGCTCAGATACTGAAGGATCAGGAGAAAGCAAATTATATTCTCTTACGGGGTTTTTCATCCGTGCCGAAGATACCGAAGTTCAACGACGTCTACGGCGTGAGGTCCCTTGCCATCGCTACGTATCCCATGTACCTTGGCGTTGCAAAGCTGCTCGGCATGGATACAGTCAAGCCGGAGGGAGGGATCGCCCAGGAGGTCGAGACCCTGAAAAAAAATTACGACAACTACGATTTCTTTTACCTCCACGTGAAGAAAACGGATTCGAACGGAGAGGACGGCAATTTCGAAGGCAAGTGCAGGGTCATAGAAGAATTTGACAAAAACCTTCCGGACATACTGTCGCTCAATCCGGACGTCCTTGTCATAACCGGAGACCATTCCACACCCGCGCTTATCAAGGGGCACAGCTGGCATCCGGTTCCGGTACTGTTAAAGAGCAGGTATGTGTTCGGCAGGACGTCCGCATCATTTACCGAGAGGGAATGCCTCAAAGGCGAGTTCGGCATATTTCACTCGACGGATATCATCCCGTTGATGCTTGCGAACGGTATGCGCCTCAAGAAGTTCGGAGCATAGGTATAACATTTCAGGGTTAAGGATCAGGAATGAAGCCTGATAACTGATTTTGTTGACCGGCTGATATAAAACGATTTTAAAGAAACGAACACCCGAAAATGTTTCACTATGTTCTGAATGGGGGATTTACAGGAGTAATAGTTTTAGGGTAGACTGTCGTTACAAAACGAAATTGCGCCGCGTCATAGCAAACCATAGAAACTGTACCTATAAATAAACGGGGGGATGTTTATGATTCAGACGGGAAGAAAGCGCAGTACATTTTTTGGCAGTATGATTATGGGGATTCTTGCAACGCTGGTCATTGCGGGATGTTCGGGTTCAAACGGTACAATCGGTTCACAGGGGACAACCGGAAGCCAGGGTGCGCAGAGTGCTGCGACGCCATCTGCGACAACCTCATCATTACCGACAACCACGCTGGGCACGCGATCGTCGGTCAGTCAGCCCAATCCTCCGGTTACCTCCAATGCCAATGCTTCGTGGACGAGCTATTCACGCGGTCCTGATTACCCGGGTGCGGTTACCCTGCCTCTGCAATTCATTACCACAAAAAGCGGTGATAAACTGGCTGTGCTGGTGTCGGTCCCGGCAGATGCGTACGGTCATCCGGTTCCCGGTAAATTCCCGGTCATCCTGACACAGACGGCTTACCGGATAGATCTGGGCAATTTGCTGGGCACCATTGTACCTGCTGATACGACACTGCTGATCGGCGGACAAGACAAATTCATGATCGAGCGCGGATACATCACTGTTGCGGTGGACGTTCGCGGCACCGGCATGTCTTCCGGTGTCACTCACCTCCTGGGCGTTCAGGAACAAGCGGACTATGGGGATGCCGTAAACTGGATAACCCGGCAGTCATGGTGTAATGGCAATATCGGCGTTGCCGGTACGTCGTATCTGGGCATTGCCGCTCTGCTGACCGCAGAACAGCAGAACCCTGCAGTCAAGGCAGTGTTTGCAGAAGTCCCCATGGGAGACCCTTACCGCGCTACTGTTGCCCCCGGCGGATTGCTCAACGCCAATTTTATCAGTATCTGGCTGTCATTGACCCAGAACCTCAGTGTTGCCAATATCCCGGCTGAGCTGCTATACCCGCAGTATTTCTTGCAGATTGCAGCTGCGACCCAGCAGCATGTGGAAGCCATCAGTGACTGGTATTTGCCGACCATTGACCAGTCCCTGGATGGCGTTACCGGCTACGCAACCGATGACGGTTCTTTTTGGGCGGTACGCTCACCCCTGGAAAATGCGGCGTTTATCACGGTACCTACCTTTATTGTTGGCGGGAGCAACGACCTGTTTCAGCGCGACGAACCATTGCTGTACGAGCAGTTGAAACGGAATGTCACCACAAAATTGCTCATCCTGCCGGGAGGGCATGTGGAAGCCATTCTCGATTCGCTGATCGATCATAACAATTCTATATCGAACGGAGCACCGGATGCCGAGTCCCTCATGCTGCAATGGTTTGATCAATACGTGAAAGGGATAAATACCGGGGCAGCATCGATGCCCAATGTTACCCAGTATGTCGAGGGTTATGGCGATA
>JAKAHI010000196.1 GCA_021815065.1 bacterium
CGCGGCAATCGGAGGCATTCTATCGGCAGTAACAAGGGCAGAACATCTCAAGACAATCAACGAACCTGAAGCAAGGGAGAAGCTGAAAGTACTCGAAGATTACCTTGTGCAAATAAAGGCACTTGCCTGTTAACCCGGGAAAAAGAAATACAGAAGATTCGTCATCGCAATCCGAAGACGAAGCAATCCCTACGCTGAGAGATTGCTTCGTCGCTACGCTCCCCGCAATGACAACCATATAGAGGACTTAAACGGTATAAGAGCAAATGAGTAAACTTTCTTATTGCATTTTCTGGGTTTATTTTATGAGATGACGATTTGGTAAAATAAAATATACGTCGTCACCTGGCTGAAGGAACCGCACCCACTTCGATCATCCGCTCGAGCGGGAGCCTTGCCTTTTCTATGATTGCCGGCGACAGCGTGATTTCATATTGATTTTTTTCCAGTGCCAGTACAATATCCTCAAGCCTCGTCTTCTTCATATTCGGGCATATAAACCCGTTCGAAGCAAGGATGAATTCCTTTTCAGGGCTGTTCTTCCTGAGCTGGTACATGATACCTTCTTCAGTGCCTATGATAAACCGGTGATGCGGGTCTTCCTTCGTAAACTTTATGATACCGGATGTAGACGTAACCTTGTCTGCGAGTTCGACGACATCGGGTCTGCATTCGGGATGGCATACAAACGGCGCATCAGGATATTTCTCTTTCAGCAGTTTTATCTCTTCGGGATAAATGTGGTGATGTGTCGGGCAATAGCCGTTCCAGATAATCATATCCTTGTCTGTAAACTTTTTAACATAGCTGCCAAGGTTCTTGTCCGGGATAAAGATCACCTTTTTTGCAGGAACAGCATTGACGATAGTTACCGCATTCGATGAGGTACAGCACACGTCCGATAGTGCCTTGACATCCGCATTGGTGTTTACGTAACTCACGACATAAGCATCCGGGTACTGGGATCTAAGCCCTTCCAGTTGCTGTGCCGTAATCATATCGGCCATGGGGCAGCCGGCATGTGCATTGGGAAGCAGGACCGTCTTGCCGGGCGAGAGTATCTTTGCGCTCTCCGCCATGAACCGCACGCCGCAGAATACGATAATATCCGCATCCGTCCTCGATGCCTTCACACTCAATTCGTATGAATCGCCGGTAAGATCCGCGATCTCCTGTATCTCTTCCCTCTGGTAGTTATGCGCAAGGAGTATCGCATTCTTTTCTTTTACCAGCCTGCGTATTCGATCCTGAAGTTCTTTTTTCTCCATCGTAGAACTATTTTAATCACACAAACAGAAAATTACAACCATACGCCCGCATTATATCTTCACAAGCTTCCACTTGCCCCTCTTGAGCCCAATCAGCATCAACATGCTCAGTAAGAACACGTAGGTGTCCGCAGACAGCCACAAACCTACAATATTCAGACCTGCGACGACACCGAGTACATAGGAGAGGGGTACGAACAGCAGCCAGTGCAAAGAGACGTCTACAACCATGACATATTTCGTGTACCCGGCACCGAATAACGACTGACTGGCTATAATGCCGATGGCTTCGAAAACCATTGCAAGGCTGAATATGATCAATGCCTTTGAGCCTTCTACGATAACAGCGTTGGTATCCGTAAACAACCCGATGACCTGCTGGGGAAAAGCTATAAACACCAGCGCCAGAAAAGCGATGATAACCGTACCGAGTTTTATCGAACTAAAAGCGTATTTTTCCGCCTGTTCCGGGTTGCCTGCACCGAGACTCTGTCCCACCATTGTTGCCGCAGCCGTACCAAACCCGAGCAAGGGCAAAAATGTCAGGGACGCGAGCTGTGTCATTATCGTTGTGGCAGCCTGTGTTACGACATTGATCTTGCCGGATATGACGATAAACGCCTCAAACCCCAATGTCGTAAGCACTGCTGCAATAGCCGCAGGGTAGCTGATCTTGACGACCTCTCCGACGAGCCTGAAATTAATCTTACAGACTTTGTATATATTGAACGCCCGGAACCTGCGTGAAAAGCTGTAAAGAATGATGGCCGCAGCGCCTACAAACGAACTTGCGGTTGCGGATATGCCGGCACCCTCGACTCCGAGTCTTGGAAAGCCCAGATGTCCGAGGATCAAGCCGTAGGAAAGGACCACATTGACGATGTTCATGATGATCTCCACATACATGAACACCCACGTCTTTCCCAATGCATCGAAAAACGCCTTGTACACGATGATGATCAGGAACGGAAGCAGCCCTATAAACCTAAACCGGATAAACTTTGCACCTTCTATTGCAACAACCTGATTGTGGGTAAGCAGTGCAAACAACGGCTTTGCTATGACATAACCGATTATGCCCATCGCTGTTCCGAGCACGATAGCCATAACAATACCTACGAAGAGGACCTCGCCCGCCTTCTCATATTCCTTTTCGCCGAACCTGCGCGTAACGAGGCTGAGAATACCGACCGATATTGCATTCAGTGCGCCGCCAAAAACCCAGAGTGTTATGATGCCGACCCCGAGTGCCGCAAGAGCTGTCTTTGCATCCGCACCAAGCCTGCCGACCATTGCTACATCGAACAGGTTGATGAACGTCTGGGTAAGCATGCCGATCATGACAGGGACTGCAAGTCTTGCCACCGTCGTGTAAATATTTTTCACGGAATAGTTTCTCCCACAAGGAAATAAAATGATGATGCTGGATATATATTGTAGGCATAAGCATACCCTAATGTAAACCGAAAAGGAAAAAGATAGCCGATGTAGGTGTCGAGATTCAATTCTATGCCGGCCGAGGTGAGGGACTTCTTTGCGTTACCTGCACTATCGATAAACGGAAACAGGGATATCTTGTCGAGATAAAACGGCAGGGTGCTGATGCCCCTGTCTATGATGCCGGCCGGATACCGGTACTCGAGGGTTGCGGCGTACACCTTTGTACCGGTCAGTGTACCTGATGGATAGCCCCTGACCGGAACACTGGAATAATCGGGGACCGTATAAACCGGCTGGATGCCTCCGACCGAAAACAGGGAATTGTTTTTCGAAGCGCCCGCGGTAATTCCGAATATGCCTTTTAGATAGATAACATGGTTTGTGCCGAACCCGGGCAGGTACCCTTTGATTGTCGAGTAGGATCTGGACAGGTCCCGGTCGCTGCCGAGGGCTGCAAGATCCCGTTCAAAGTATGTATTGAAAGAGAGGCCGTCTTCATTGCTGATCGAGGTATCGAAAACCGATGTCGTATCGAGGGAGTAGTTTGCCGTAAACCCGCTGAGTACACCGGTAAAGGGTGGATTTGTAACATACGCGGGAAGCTGTGTAAGCGATTCCGTATAGCTATAATTATATCCGGCACCCACCGCCTGTCTATATCGCACGTGATTTATAGGATAGGTTATATTCAGGGCTATATCGCTGTCCTGCTGCAGGTATGAATGACTGGTACCTGAAGCCGGGTCCGTGTATGTTGCCGCAATAGAGGGCATAATCGATCCGGCAATGCCGATGTCCGGTGTGTACGATGTATTGTCATAGGTTGCTGAAAACCCCGGTCTCCACTGCGCATGAGGGTATGCTGTATATCCTGCCTGAACCGTGTAATTGTTATGACCGAGAAGATCGGAGCCCGCGGTGTAGGCACCCAGAGAATAGGCATCGCTTGCCAATGAAATTGCCGGAAGCCACCATGTCGGGACCAGTGTGGCAAACGGGGAATAACGAGTTTCTTTTGCTTCAATGTGCTTATACGGGTTAGCCTCTTCGACCGTGAATTCCTTCGGTGGATTAACCTGTCTGAACGCAGCCGGAGAGAACGGCATGGTATAAATATCGAAGCCCTTGCCGTCATATTCGGTCACGGCTATCGTTTTATTGTCCGGCGACACCTGGGCCTCATACGCTCCGCCTATAACATTGCTAACCTGATACAGAGACTGTCCGGTTATTGAATACGCATACAGGTTCGCAATACCGGTCATGTCTGAAGAAAAAAGTACGTACCGGTCGTCTCT
>JAKAHI010000197.1 GCA_021815065.1 bacterium
TAAGAAGGTCGTTTCCGTCTTTGATAAGGAAGGCAGGTTTAACCCCGCGTTTGACGAGACAACGACAAAGGTTTTTGAGGCTGATTCCGTTATTATGGCCATAGGACAGGCAATCGATCTGTCTTTCCTGAAGGGAGACGATAAAATAGACATCTCTCCCCGCAGAACAATAAAGATCGATCCGAACACCCTGGCTACCACCGCAGAAGGCATATACGCCGGCGGCGATGCTGCATTCGGACCCCGCAACCTTATAGACGCAATTGCCGACGGTAAAAAAGCGGCCGTAGCCATAGATATGTATCTGTCCAAAAAAAGCAGAGAAATAAAATACAAAGTTAACGTGGATGTCCTTCCCAGCGACGAATACAGGATGCCGGAAGATTACGACGTTTATTCCAGAGAAATTCCGCCTCAGCTCGAACCCGAGAGGAGGATCGGCCTGCAGGAAGTAGAGCAGTCATACACGGAAGAAAACGCTCAAATTCAGGGAACACGGTGTCTGCAGTGTCACACAAGCCCCGTGTATAATTCCGATCTTTGTATATTATGCGGACGATGCTCCGATATCTGTCCCGAGGATTGCTTCTCGTTTGTTCCGCTCGAAGAGGTCGACATAAACGAACAGGACAAAAAAAACATTTATAACAACTTAGGCTATAGAGAAAATGAACCGGTCACTGTCCTGTTGAAGGATGATGAAAAATGCATCAGGTGCGGACTGTGTGCCCATATTTGTCCGACCGGGGCAATGACTATGGAGAGAATTATCGTTAAGGAGGAACCTGTACATGCCGGGTAGCAATATCGAAGAAAAGGAAACACAAACACAGATTACAAGGCGGCGGTTTTTATCGTACCTTGGCGGCGGTTTTATTCTTGGGGGACTTTTCCTGCAGGGGTTTGCTGCGCTGAAGTCTTTATTCCCCAAGGTGCTCTACGAGCCGCCGACGAAATTCAAGGTTGGCATGCCGTCTGATTTTCCCGAAGGGGTAAGATTTCTTCCGGAACACAGGTTATTTATCATAAGGAACAATGACCGGTTTCACTGCATCTCCGCCATATGTACACATCTGGGGTGTACGGTGAATCTTGCGCAATATTCGCCTCCCAAGACCTATGATTCGTCATCGGGTAAGGTAGTATCGGAGACCTTTGAGTTCCACTGCCCCTGTCACGGATCGAAATACAGGGAAAACGGCAATATTTATGCCGGACCAGCACCGTTACCCCTGCCGTGGTACAAGCTCTATGTTGCCCCTGACGGCCAGATCGTTGTCGATACCAATACTGCGGTAAACCATGATTTCAGATTGAAGGTATGAGAGGGTGGATATGAAAAAAAAGATAATGGCATTTATAAGGAATTTAACGTGGACGTACAACCCTTCTACGGAGCGGGAGGCATCGGATGCAACGGCGCGTAATTTTTTGCTTCACTGGTTTCCTGCAAAGACGACAACCAAAAGCATGTCGTTCGGTTACTCGCTGGCTCTGGGGATTATCATATTCACCCAGCTGACCATACTGACCGTAACCGGACTTATTTTGATGTTTTTGTACGTACCATCGGTAGAAAGGGCATACTGGAGTATTAAAGATCTGCAATTCGTGGTCCCGTACGGGTGGTTCATCCGGGATCTGCACCGGATAGCAGCTCAGTTAATGGTGGCAACCGTTTTCATACACCTCGTGCGGGTTTTCCTGACCGGCGCCTACAAGAAAAGCGATAAAATTGCAGGCAGTTACAGGCCGTTGAACTGGTGGATAGGTCTTGTCTTGCTGTTGGTAACCATGATACTGTCCTACACCGGTTACCTGCTTCCCTGGGACCAGCTTGCACTATGGGCTATCACCATCGGGGATCACATCGCGCTGTCAGCCCCGGTCGTTGGTGCTGCAGTCAGCAGGGTGTTGATCGGCGGAACCATCATAGATCAAAATACACTGATACGATGGTATGTGGCGCACGTATTTTTACTTCCCCTGCTGATATTCGCGCTGCTCTTCTGGCATATGTGGAGGATACGGAAAGACGGAGGCCTCGCGGGAGTGGAGGCGCTTGGTATCGAGAGAATCAAACAGGACAGGGTAGTTGCAAAGGGGAAGACCTACAGCCTTATGGGTGTCGTAACAGGGGTCACTCCGACGATCACCCAGTACAGGGTAAGAGGAGCCTCGGTCAGCTCATCCCCGTATGTTACGCGCAGAATACTTATGATCTTTGTCCTTACGACCGTTGTCACCATGGCACTTGCTTTCATGATAAAGGCCCCGCTTGAACAACCCGCAAGCCTCATGTGGACGCCGAACCCGGCAAAAGCCCCATGGTATTTTCTGTGGCTGCAGGAACTTGTTGCCGATACAACGATACGACTCAAAGGCTTTACCATAAGCGGGGGATTGGTTGGCGGGATCATGATACCAACCGTACTTTTGCTGTTCGCGGCAGCATGGCCCTTGCTGGATAAAAGTCCGGATGAGGCAATCGGCGTCTGGTTCCATAAGAGCAGAAGGCTGCAAAACACCGCGTTCCTGCTCGTCTGCGCCGTTATCGTAATTCTCATATATGTTGGTGCCGTCATGAGAGGCCCTTACTGGCATCTTTACATGCCGTGGCAGCACTGGATAAAAATGCCCACAAGGTTCTAATCTGAAGGAGGAATCGTAGATGTTCAAAAGGGATTCATTATTGCTGTTTATAGGGGGAGTGCTGTTGTTTACACTGACCGTGGTCATGATATACAAAGAGAATCATCCGGTCTGGATGCGGTATCAAGAGAACTTTGCAAAGATAGCGAGTCAAACCATCGGACAGGAAAGGGCAAAAACAATAGATACCGGAATATTACAAATCTATATTCCTTCTTTGCATCAGGTTGACCGGTGTATAACCTGTCATCAGGGATACGATATACCGGGAATGGAAAATGCAAAAGAACCTTTTACGACCCATCCGGCGCTGCCGTTCATGCAATATCATAAGTTTTCAAAATTCGGATGCACCATTTGTCACGGCGGACAGGGATATGCTACAACCGTGCGGGCTGCACATGGAGATGTCGAACACTGGGATGCGCCGATTCTCGACAAGAAACTCGGTGAGAAATACGGCCTCGAACACCCGGGACATCTTATGGAGATAAACTGTAATGTATGTCATCGCGACAATAAACATGTTACATGGATGCATTATATAAATCAGGCGAAAGAACTGATTCAGGAGAAGAACTGTGCAACATGCCACATCATAAACGGGCAGGGGGGAAGAATAGGTCCGGATCTTACGTTTGAAGGGGATAAAAACCCGGAGCTGTTCGATTTTTCGAATATAAAACAAGGACCTAAAACAGCATTTAACTGGCTCTATCAGCATTTTAAGGACCCTGCAGGCGTAACGAAGGGCAGTCTAATGCCTGATTTTGGTTTTACGGACGAACAGGCACGGGAACTGACCATGCTTGTCCTGAGCTGGAGAAAGGTGAGCCTGCCGTACGAGTATATACCGAAAACAGGCATCAGTTCTCCGACACAAACTACCCGGACAGCCCAGGCGGCACAACCAGTTCAAGAGCATAAGGCTGTTCAAAAGGTTCAAATCGTTCGACATGCCCAAGAATCAAAATCTGTTCAAAAGCCTCAAACGGTTTCCGCCGTTCAAGCGGATGCAGAAAAAGGTAAAAAGGTCTTTGAAACAAGCGGCTGCAGCGCGTGCCACACCATTGGAAAGGGTAAATTAGTGGGGCCCGATCTCAAGGGTGTAACACAGATAAGAACAACAAAATGGCTGAAAGACTGGCTCAAGAATACAGCAAAAATGCAGGCATCGGATCCAACGGCAAAAAAACTACTTGAAGAATACACAGTCCCCATGCCTCAGCAAAGCCTTTCAGATGATGACATCAATGCATTGATAGATTATTTCAAGTCGACGGCAAAGTAAGCGTCAAAAGCAAATAACAAAAGGGGGTACTATGGTGAAAACATTAAGAGTATATTCTTCT
>JAKAHI010000198.1 GCA_021815065.1 bacterium
TCCTCCATAAAACGGACGTCGGCGGTGTTGTGGTTGGTATAAACAACGAACAGCAGCTTGAACAGGCTTTTTATTCGATAACAAATAATGCACGCAAGTTTATGCCTTCTGCAAGGATCTGGGGCGTTGTGGTTCAGCAGATGCTCATGACCGGCACCGAGACTATTGTGGGAATGCACATCGATCCGAACTTCGGTCCGCTTGTCATGTTCGGCCTTGGCGGTATTTACGTAGAGGTGCTGAAGGATGTTTCTTTCAGGGTCGCTCCGGTAGCGGAATCAGAGGCCTATGAGATGATAAAAGAGATCAGATCGTACCCCCTGCTTCAGGGTGTCCGGGGTGCAAAAAAAAGAGATATAGATGCAATCGTTGATGCAATACTGAGAGTTTCGCAGTTAGTTACGGATAATCCAGACATTGTAGAACTCGACATAAATCCATTACTCGTCCAGGCAGAAGGTGAAGGTGCAATAGCAGTGGACGCGCGTATCTCTATAAAACATTGAGGAGGTAATATATGAATTCCGGAACAATTCCGTTATTTATCGGTTCGACAAACAGCTATTCGGGAAAAACGCTCTTATCCACGGTACTCGGTAAAATGCTTCAGGAACAAGGGCACAACGTCGGATATATGAGGGTTATAGGGAAGTCTGTCGCAAGCCAGGGCAATATTCTTTATGATGTTGACGCAGCGTTTGTCAAAAAGGCTCTCGGCCTCAAAGATCCCGTAGAAAAGATGTCCCCGGTAATTCTGACGCACGACCTTATATCATCGGTATTCAAGGGTAAGGAGTACGACGGTCTGAATCTGTTCAAGAATGCATACGCGGAGCTTTCTTCGGATAAAGATATTATGCTTATCAGTGGTGCTGCAAACCTCTATGAGGGCCTGACCATGAAGATAAGCAGTTTGATCACGATAAAAGCCTTGAATGCCCAGACCGTCCTTATCGACCCCTACAGGGACGAAGTATGCGTTGATTGTATTCTTTCATCAAAAGAATTGCTCGGCAAAAGGCTCGCGGGCGTCATCCTGAATATGGTGACATTCGACGACATGGAGTTCGTTGCAGACAATATCATACCGTATCTTGAAAAGCAGGGGGTAAAGGTTTTTGGCATGGTGCCGAGGACCTCCGAGCTGGAATCCGTTTCCGTACGGCAGATACGGGATGCCGTGGGAGGAGAGATGCTTTCGGGTCACGATAAGCTCGATGAGCTTGTAGAAAATATCGTCGTCGGTGCAATGGATGTTGAGAATGCGCTGAAGCATTTTATAAAAAAGAAAAACAAGGCGGTTATAACAGGTGCAAACCGCGCCGATATAATCATAGCAGCCCTCGAAACATCGACAAAATGCCTTGTCCTTACAGGAGATATTCTGCCCAATGAGATCGTACTCGGCAGGGCACAGGCAATGAACGTCCCCGTTATTCATGTTAAATACGACACCTTAAGCACCATATCAAAGATTGAATCCATCATAGGCAAGGTGCGCATTGTGCGGGATGATCAGGTAAAAAGGGGCTATGAGATAATCAAGCAGTATGTCAATACGAAAGCCCTTTTCGAATCCATGGGGATTTCTCCAAAATAAAACCTCGCAAAAAACCGGGACTGGCGGTTCGTAAACCGCCCCCGTTTTTTTGTTCTTGTATCTTCCGTCCTGTCGATCTCCGGCACTTCCGCCCTCGCGTGCGTATCGTATCGTTTCCTTCCGGAAATCCAGCACTTGTATACAAGTTTTTATTGACAAAAAAATTTTATGCTTGCTACCTTGAGACTATGAGTGATCTCTCTTCTTATAATCTTGTTGTTATCGGCGCAGGGATAGGCGGTTATCCTGCTGCAATAAGGGCTGCTCAATTGGGAGCAAGCGTACTCATCGTGGATAAAGGAGAAACCGGCGGAACCTGCCTGAACAGGGGATGCATTCCTACCAAGGCATTCAAGGCGACTTCCGACACATTACTCCGCATGCATAAGCTGGATGAGTTCGGTTTGTCCGGCGAGGTAAACGTGAAGGCCGACATCAAAACGATTGTGCAGCGCAAGAACAGGATTGTGAGCGAACTGGTCAAAGGGGTGGAGTTTCTTTTCAAATCTCATGGCGTTGCGCTGAAAAAGGCATCCGCCGCATTCCTGTCAAAGAACAGGCTCCAATTGACCTATTCCGACGGTACCCACGAGATTGTGGAATCGAAGAGGTTTATTATTGGTACAGGCTCTTCCCCTGCCGATCTGCCCGGCATAAGAGCAGACGGGAAATTTATTCTGGACAGCACCGATATCCTCAATATTGATACTCTGCCGAAAAGACTTATAATAATAGGAGCGGGCGTGATTGGAACGGAATTTGCATTCATATTCAAAAGCTTGGGCGTGGATATTGTCATGCTTGAAATCATGTCCAGGGCATTACCGACCGAAGATGAGGATATTGCATCGTTGATAATAAGAAGTTTAAAAAAATCCGGCATAACGCTCAGAACAGAAACCAGGGTTACACAGGCTGAGATACGCGGACAGGAAGTTAATCTTTACCTGGACAACGGTGAGGTTGTAACCGGGGACAGGGTACTTTTATCAGTCGGCAGGACCATTAACACCGATGGACTGGGACTGGAAAACACCGGCGTCAAACTCGGAAAAAGAAAAGAGATAGTGGTCGATAAGTTTTTAAGCACCGGCGTGGACGGTCTTTACGCATGCGGAGATGCAATCGGGGGAAAGATGCTTGCACACATCGCTTACCGGGAAGGCATCACAGCAGCGTCGAACCTGCTGGAAGGCAAAAAACTTACAATAAATTACGATGCCATACCATCCGCACTCTATTCCACCCCTGAGGCTGCAAGCGTTGGATTAACGGAAAAATCGGCCCGGGAAAAGGGGCTGAATATAAAGATCGGGAGGTTTCCCTACAGAGCGCTCGGCAAGGCAAGGGCTTTTTCACAAACAGAAGGCGAAGTAAAGGTCATCGTTGAGTCGGGAACGGATAAAGTCCTCGGTATGCATATCGCAGGGGCACATGCAACGGATATCATTGCACAGGGTGCAATCGCCATCCAGAACGGACTGACCATACAATCCATCATCAACACGGTGGCGGCCCACCCGACTTACTCGGAAGCTGTTATGGAAGCCAGTGAAGATATTTTTTCGCGGGCAATCCATCAGCCGAAAAAATCAAGATAGGAGGTTAACTTTTATGGCAGAAGAGATGTGGTATAACGAAAATCACCTTTGGGTTACTGTAGAAAATAATCATGCATATATAGGCATATCTTATTACGCGCAGGAAGAGCTCGGGGACATCCTTTTTATCGAACTACCCGAGGTCGGGGATAAGGTCGTTCAGGGTAAATCCTTCGGCGAAATAGAGTCGTCAAAAACAGTCAGCGACCTTGTAGCCCCGCTTTCCGGAAAGGTGGTTGAGGTGAACAGCGATGTGATCAATGAGCCGTCTATCCTCAATGAAGACCCTCTCGGTGACGGGTGGCTCATAGAAATAGAGGGCGTCGATCATAAGGAATTAAAAGCCCTGTTTACCCAGGAAAAGTATGAAAATTATATAAAGGAAACGGCAAAATGAACAAAATAGTAAGGAAAAAACAGCTGTCGCAGGTTATAGCAGAGATAGAAATTTCTGCGCCCCATATTGCAAAATCCCAAAAACCCGGCCAGTTTGTTATCATCAGGGTCGACGATAAAGGCGAACGGATACCTCTTACCATAGCAAATTCCAACAAGGAAAAGGGTACGGTAACTATCATTGTTCAGGCTATCGGTAAAACCACGGTGAAATTGAATGCAATGGAAGAAGGAGAATCCATAGCCGATGTGGTCGGTCCCCTTGGAAAGCCTTCACACATAGAGCACTTCGGCAGGGTTGTTACCATCGGCGGCGGTGTGGGCACTGCGATCGCATGGCCAACGACACGGGCGTTCAAAGAAGCAGGCAACGAGGTCATCAGCATCATCGGAGCACGGACGAAG
>JAKAHI010000199.1 GCA_021815065.1 bacterium
AAAGATTAAAAATTAAAGATTAAAGAAAGAATTACTCTGATTGCAATGGTACAGGGTTGTATGATAGTACATCAACAATAAGAAAGAAGAAAACGCTATGGAAAGAATGAACATGAAACACGTGCCAAGACTGATATTCTGGGAACTGACAGCCCAGTGTAATTTAAAGTGCGTCCACTGCAGGGCGGTTGCCATGCCGGAAAAGATGAAGGGCGAACTCGCGACCGAAGAGATCTTCAAGATCATAGACGATATAGCAAAAGTTTATAAGCCCATCCTCGTTCTGACCGGCGGAGAGCCGCTGTTCAGGGAGGATATTTTTGATATCGCTTCACATGCGGTTTCAAAAGGTCTGAGGGTCGCACTTGCTACGAACGGCACACTCATCACCGAGACGATCGCAAAAAAGATCAAGGATGCGGGTATCCTCAGGGTTGCGATCAGTATCGACGGAGGGGACGCAAATGTCCATGACAGCTTCCGGGCGCTTCCGGGCTCATTCGATGCCGCAATAAACGGTCTCAAACTTGTACAAAAGGCAGGAGTCGAAATTCAGATCAACAGTACGATTGCAAAGCATAACGTCCATCAGGTGGCGGATATATTCAATCTTGCGCTGAACATGAAGGCGAATGCAGTGCATTATTTCATGCTCGTGCCTGTTGGCTGCGGTGTCATGATCGCTGACAGCGAGATGCTGCCCGCACAACAGTATGAGGATGTACTGAACTGGATGTACGATCAGTTCACAGCGCACAAGGAGATCGAGCTGAAAGCGACCTGTGCTCCCCATTATTACAGGATCATACGGCAGAGGGCGAAAAAGGACGGCATAAAGCTGAGTTTTGAAACCCACGGTATGGCTGCCATGACAAAAGGGTGTCTTGCGGGAAGTGCTGTTGCGTTTATTTCAAGACTCGGGGTTGTCCAGCCCTGCGGTTACCTTCCTGTGGCAGCCGGTAATCTGAAAAAACAAACATTTGAAGAGGTATGGGAACATTCGACGGTCTTTAAGGAAATGCGAGAGCCCGCACTGTTGAAGGACAAGTGCGGTGCCTGCGAATACAGGGCTGTTTGTGCAGGATGCAGGGCGCGGGCCTATTACGAGACTGGTAATTATCTTGACGAAGAGCCGTACTGCATATATGTTCCGGAAGGGTACGATCCAAAGTCCAAAAAGAGCAGCATAAAGATAAGCGTCGGCAGCAGCTTATAATATCATGGATACTGTAGAGTATAAGGTCGTTGAGATAAGCACGGTGACTGATACGGAGATAGAGACTGTGCTGAATGAATGGAGTATAAAGGGATGGGAATTGGACAGGATTACCTTTGCAATGCGGGAAAGTCAGAAAAGGCCGTCAATGGCTTTTGTAGTATTTACGTCGAAAAAAGGACAGCGCAAAGATGATTAAAGCTACATTCCTCGAGAGGGCTTCTGCCAAGTTTATCGATGTTGCATTCGCATTGATACTCGCCAGTGTAGTATCTCCTATAGGTCCTGCAGTCGGTCTTGTTTACAGCCTGATAGCAGACGGACTTATGGAAGGGAGGTCCATCGGTAAGTGGCTTGTCGGCATCAAGGTTATAGATATCACGACGAACAAACCCTGTTCAATACATAAATCCATCTTAAGGAACATACCGTTCGGCTTTGCCATCCTGATGTTCATCGTCCCGGTCATCGGCCTCTTCTTATTCATTTTTATCGGCTTGAGTATTATCGGCGTTGAGACCTACTTCTTATACACAGACCTCGGCAGTATGCGTATCGGCGATACCCTCGCAGATACCATTGTTGTCAAAAAGGGATAAACGAAATTTATACCGATGCGAATACGATCGTACATTGCCGCTCTTGTTGTTATTCTTGATACCATCGTTGCCGGGACCCTCGTCATCGTGACCGGATTCTTCGACTTTACCGGCGGCATCTATGATCTCATATCCATAGCATGGTCGAGTACCATCTTCTTTGCGGCAGGGATAAAAGTTACCATAGAAGGACTCGAACATCTCGATAAAGATACTTCTTACATATTCATGTCGAACCACTTGAGCCATCTTGATACGCCTGCTTTTATGGCAAAATTGCCGTTCAAAATAAGATTCTTCACAAAGAAAGAACTGCTTAACATTCCCATCTTCGGTCAGGCGATTTATATGGGTAAGCATATCATCATAGACAGAAAGAATACGGAGAAGGCCAAAAGAAGTATCAATGAAGCGAAGAAGAGGATAAGAAAATACGGATTCAGCGTTCTCGTATTCCCCGAGGGAACAAGAAGTAAGACCGGGAAGATGGGGGATTTCAAAAAAGGAGGGTTTGTACTTGCCATTGAAACGGGTATTCCTATTGCGCCTATCGAGATTAGCGGGAGCTTCAAGCTGCTGCCCACCCATACATTGCTGATAAAATCCGGAGCCATACACATAAAGGTCGGCAACCCCATACCGGTTGATACCTTTAACCTCGAAAAAAAACAGGAACTCATGGACAGGGTACGCTCAGGGATAGAGGAGCTTGGCAAGGAAGACGGCGTATCATCATGAGAACTTATCTTACCTTAGTAGTTATTATAATCGACACGATAGTGATCGGTTCAATAGTTGCCCTGGCCGGAATCTTCGACCGGGGAGGCAGGGTTTATGATGTTGGGGCACGGCTCTGGGCAAGGGCTGTACGGGTCTGCGCCGGAATTAAGGTAGACATAAAAGGTTTGGAACACCTGGATAAGAGTAAATCTTATATATTCATGTCCAATCATCAGAGTCATCTCGATGCCGTTGCATGGACGCCAAACCTTCCGTTCAGGATACGGTTCTTTGCAAAAAAGGAACTGACATATGTACCGATATTCGGACAGGCAATTTATATGTCGCGCCACATCATCATTGACAGAAAAAATATTGAAAGCGCAAAAAAAAGCATTGAAAAAGCTAAAGAATTAATACGAAAGTATAAATTGTCCGTACTGGTGTTCCCGGAAGGAACAAGGAGCACAACCGGTAAGTTGGGAGAATTCAAAAAGGGCGGGTTTGTGCTTGCCCTCGAAACCGGAATACCCATTGTCCCTATGGCGGTACAGGGGAGTTTTGAGCTTTTACCGCCCCACAGCCTGAAGATAAAACCGGGACTCATCCACCTCAATGTCGGAGAGCCTATCAGTATGTCCGGGTTTACCATGGACACCAAGGAAGCCCTGATAGAGAAAGTAAGGAATGCAATAGAAACGCTCGGTTCATACTTCTGATACCGGCGGATCTCTTCGTTGTCCTGCTCTCCTTGTACCTGCAGCCCGAACGCTTTTACCCTGCCGTTTATATTTGACAGTTCGGCATTCATTGCATATATGGTAATGGATTAAGTATAGTAAGAAAGGAGGCAAAAAAAAGTGGAAGAAAAAGAGCGTTTGCTTGTTATGAAGTTTTCAGAGGGGGATCCCGAGTTAAAAAAGCTATGGACAGAGCATCTCGATTATGAACAAAAACTGAGAGAATTAGAAAAAAAAGTTCATTTGTCACCTGAAGAAGAATTGGAAAAGAAAAGACTGCAAAAACTCAAGCTTTCCGGCAAGGATAAGATGTTTGAGATTCTCAAGAAATATACCGTGAGGGAGAATTGACCCTCATGCGCAGTGATGAAATTAAAAAGGGTATCGAAAGAGTACCGCACCGTGCGCTGATGCATGCGACCGGTGTTGCACGTTCTGAATTCGAAAAGCCGTTTATCGGAATAGCATCGAGTTTTACCGATCTGATCCCCGGTCATGTCGGCATGAGGACGCTGGAGAGATTTCTCGAGAACGGGGTTTATGCAGGCGGCGGCCACCCATTTCTCTTTGGTATACCCGGTATCTGCGACGGTATAGCAATGGGACATGTCGGTATGCATTACTCCCTTCCCATACGGGAGCTTATAGCCGACTCCGTCGAAACGGTTATTTCCGCGCATAGGCTT
>JAKAHI010000200.1 GCA_021815065.1 bacterium
TCCGGAGCGGTGCTTTAGGCAAGTACGTCCGATATGTCCTGATCCGCGGTTGTTGTCACAGATGAAGCAGCGCTGACCTGGGTGCCCGCCGATGTCGTACACTGAACACCCGCTGTGTCCGGGCTTTCAGCCGCAGATCCGGCCGTTTGCCCCGTTATGGCCAATCCTGTTCTGTCGTTTGCAGCACCGGTTGAGGTTGCGCATCCCTGAATTAATCCACCGATCAATAAAATCGAAACAGCGTAGTATAGTTTTTTCATAACTCTGGATGTACAATAGGAACACGCTCTCTGTCAAGGTAAGTGTGCAGTGCAATGACACGGTGTTCTTGAAATTCCGTTCCCGATTATCTATTATTAGAGTATGATAAATGAAGAATTGTCGCATACCTTCAACGGCATTGCGGATATTCTCGAATTAAAAAACGAGAATCCATTCAGGATACGGGCATACAGGAAAGCGGCTCAGATCATGGAGGACCTTGCAGAGGATGTGACCGGGTTGATCGGAACGGGGAAGCTCAAGGACGTGCCGGGCATCGGCAAAGACCTTTACGCAAAGATAGAAGAATATGCCCTGACGGGTAAAATAACGGTTTTTGAGGAGCTCAAAAAAGAATTTCCGCAGGGAGTACTCGATATACTCTACATACCCGGGGTCGGTCCGAAGACGGCAAAGCTCCTCTTTGAAACCCAGGGTATAGATTCCATCGAAAAACTCGAGACCGCCGCAGGCTCAGGGAAATTAACAGGTATCAAGGGGATAAAGGACAAAACGATCGCAAATATCCTGAAGGGGATAGCGCTGAAAAAAAGCATCCAGGGCAGGTTCCCGCTGGGTACGGCATTGCCCATAGGGGAAATGATCGTAAACGAGTTGAAAAAGGTCAAAGGGGTGAGCTCGATTGAACTTGCGGGCAGTATACGGCGCAGAAAAGAGACCGTCGGCGATATAGATATCCTTATTATCTCGAATGAGCCGGAGCTTGTGATGGACAGGTTCGCTCAGGTAAAAGATATAGAGAGGATGCTTTCCCGCGGCCCAACAAGGTCATCGGCCATCCTGAAGAACACGCACATACAGGTTGATGTCCGGGTCGTAGAAAAAGACAGCTTCGGTGCCGCACTTGCATACTTTACGGGCTCAAAGGCGCACAACATAAAGCTGCGGGAGATAGCAATAAAGAAAGGATATAAGCTGAACGAGTATGGCGTGTTCGACATAAACAACGACAGAAAGGTTTCCGGTGCCACGGAAGAAGATGTTTATGATGCCCTCGGTTTGCAATTCGTGCCCCCCGAGATCAGGGAAGACCAGGGGGAGATCGAACTTGCACTCGAACACAGGCTGCCGGCATTGATACGCCAGCAAGACATCAGGGGGGATGTCCACATGCACACGGTGTACAGCGACGGAGACAGCACGGTTTCGCAAATGGCGGAATACGCACGGTCCCTTGGTTATGCGTATATTGCCATTACAGACCATTCGCAATCCCTCGGTATTGCAAGGGGACTTGACCCCATGAGACTGGAGTCCCAGATAAAAGAGATAGACGCATTCAATACAACCGCAGCCGGCATCAAGGTGCTGAAGGGTATGGAGGTCGATATACTCGGGGATGGGAGGCTCGATATGGATAGTGCCCTGCTGGACCGGCTGGATATCGTGATCGGTTCCGTGCATTCCGGGTTTAAGCAGTCCAGGGAGCAGATCACCGGACGCATGATAAAGGCAATGGCGACCGGGCTTGTTGATTGTATCGGTCATCCGTCGGGCAGACTTATCGGCGAAAGGGATGCCTACGAACTTGATTGGGATGCGGTTTTCGACGCGGCTCGGACGTATCACGTTGCCATGGAGATAAATTCCTATCCGCTGAGGTTAGACCTGACGGACACCATGATTAAGAAAGCGCATTCAAAAGGTTTGAAGTTTATGATTACAACTGATAGCCATGATCCAAAGCAGATGCGTTACATGAGCTACGGCGTGTCGGTTGCGCGGAGAGGATGGCTTGAAGAAAAGGACGTTGTGAATACAAAAAACTATACAGACCTTATGAAATGGTTGAAAGGAGACAGATGAAACAGGACAGGATTGTTCGTTTCGGAGATTTTGTTTTTAGACACAGGGATACGCTGCCGGTACCGTTTATCATTATAACCGTGCTGGTGCTCGCATTCACAAAACCCACATTCAGTGCCGGTGATGCCCGTTTGTTTTTATTTATCATCGGCGGCATTGTCATACTCTGCGGGGAGGCAATAAGAATCTGGGCCGTGGGCTACTCGGGAGGTACCACACGTTCCAAAAAGCTTATAGCAGACAAGCTTGTCATGGAGGGTCCATATTCCCTTATCCGCAATCCGCTGTACGCGGGTAACTTTTTGATAGCGCTCGGGTTTTCCCTGCTGGCGAACGCCGTTGTCCTCATGCCCCTCGTGATCATCTATTTCATCATAGAATATTATCCGATCGTCAGGAGGGAAGAATATTTTCTTCTCGAAAAATTCGGCGGCAGCTATAGCGAATACCTCAGGGAGGTGCCGCGTTTCTTCCCGAAAAGATTCAAAACAAAAAAGGCCGTGTACGATCCGTCTGCATTGAAGGGAGAACGGTGGACCGTTCTCGGGATCGCCTCGATGCTTGTCGTTATGATCATCATCGACGCCGTTCGGATCAAATTCCTGTAAAAAAACCGTATTCGGGAAGTGTTGACTCCGTATACATCAGTCCTGTAAACCTGAGTCAAAGGAGGATGTATGAAACCACCTCGTTATTATTTATACGGAATGGCGATTGCGACGATGCTGTCTGCAATTGCCGGATGCGGCAGTACGAAAAGCAGCAACACCACGGGCCATCTGCCGGGGCCCGGGTTTACGCTCTCAGCTTCCCAAACGACACTCATCCGGACGCTCGTACCGGTAGAACCCGCAGTAAATCCGGTAGACCCGAACACTATCCCGCAAAGCGTGTCGCAAAACTTCGGAAAATTTTCAGCAGGGAGCGGTGAAGGTTTTCAATTCAGGAACGACCTGAACATAGCAGGGGCAGTTCCCACGCTTTCCTCAATTGCACGCTCGATCGTGTATTTTCCCGTTATAACGGACATCCATATTATGGATACAAAAGCACCGCTCAGGTTTTTTTACACCTATGATGATAACGGGACTGTGAAATCGGCCCTGCCGCAGGCGCAATACTCCCCGCAGGTGCTTGATGCTACGGTAAGAACACTCGATGATTTCAGCGTCATGAGGCACTATGACCTGTTTATAGATACCGGCGATACGGTCAACGATACGGCATTAAACGAAACAAGGTGGTTTATCGATGTGATTGACGGGAAAGTCGTCATACCCGACAGCGGCAAACACAGAGACGTTGTACCGGGACCCCTGAACGATGCCCACGATCCTTTCCTCGCATGGGGACTTGACAAACAGGTGCCGTGGTACACGACCATGGGTAACCACGATGCTCTTATTGCCGGGCATTTTGCCGTTACCCCGGTTTATAACGCCATTGCGACAGGCGGTGCAGTATACATCAGTTCTGAAGATGATTACGGGAATGTCCTGTCGGCAGGCACCAAGGTTACCCCGGATATCGAAAGGACACTCCTCGGGCCTGCAGGCTATATGCAGGAATTTTTTACGACGACGACCCTGCCTGCAGGACACGGTTTTAGCGCGGCCAATATAAGCAGCGGTTATGGCGATTATGCCTTTGATGTGTCCGGGGCGGTTCCGGTACGGTTTATCGTTCTTGACTGGCAATGCAGGGCAGGCCAGACCGGCGGATGCATTCGGCAGGATGAATTCGATAACTTTCTTGTACCCGAATTAAACAAGGCAGCCGCTGAACATAAGCTTGTGATCGTCGCAAGCCATCAGTCCCCCGATTATCTCGATGCAAGCACGCAAATTACCGGCACGGCATTC
>JAKAHI010000201.1 GCA_021815065.1 bacterium
GCAGACCGCGGCTTGCAGAGGGCGCGCAGTCGCACGCAGTGCAGTACGCGTTGTTCAAGCCTGATGATGCGAAGCTGTTCGAGATGCTCAAGACGGCAAATCCGGATCACATGACACCCCTTGAGGCGCTCCAGTTTCTGATGAAGGTAAAGGAGGCTATGGATGAAAAAAAATAGGATAAAATACGATCATTGCGAGGAGCGATTTTGCGACGAAGCAATTTGTCCTTTCTTTCCCCCTGATAAGGGGGACAAAGGGGGTTAAAAAAGATGAAACCACAATTTATTCCTTATAATAAAGAATTAATAAAAAATGCTAAGGAAAACAGGAAAAATCCAACTGTAGCAGAGAAAAAACTCTGGCGTGATGTACTTAGTAACAAGCAATTTACCTTGCATAAATTTACAAGACAAAAGCCTTTGGATAATTTCATAGTTGACTTTTACTGTTCCGAGCTTCTGTTAGTTATTGAAGTTGATGGCGACACGCATGCCAATCAGGAAGAATACGACAAACAACGCAGCAGAATATTATTAGAAAAATACAATATCCAAGTCATAAGATACTACAACAGTGAAGTATTGAAAAATATTGAAGGCATACGCACAGATTTACTTGAGAAAACAAAACAAAGAAAACAACAAATCAAACTAACCCCCCACCCCCCCTTGTCAGGGGGGATAAGAAGGCCATCCTCTGACAAAGAAAAAAGTCTGGTAAAGGAGACTCCTCCGGGACAAGGTGCTTCCCTTTTCTTTCCCCCTGATAAGGGGGACAAAGGGGGTTTATGAGAGAGGTTAAATGAAACTTTGTAAATCCCCCTACATTATCTATGCTTTGGTAATGCTTGTCCTGATTGCGGCAAGCAGGCTGGCCTTGTCCAGGCCGTACCTCGGCGTTATAGCTGCCGTAGTCTTCCTTTATATACCCATCGCCTTATTGTTTGTAAAAAAACAGATTCCCGGGGTCTATGGCATAAGTAAAAAGGGTTTTGGGAAGTCCATAGCCAGGTCATTGCTCGCCGTCATCATACTGTTCCCGCTCTACATTGCAGGTTTTTACGTTTACATGAGGTATGTTTATAATCTTCGCTTGTCATGCCCAACAGCCGGGTTCATCCGTCAACCGCAGACGCTGCTATTTGTTCTCAACATGCTCTTAATGGTCGCAATACCAGAAGAGATTTTTTATAGGGGATATGTACAGTCGGAACTGCACAAATGCGATAAGCGGACGATAAACCTGTTCGGTGTTAAGGCAGGGATATCTTTTTTGATTGTCAATGTACTGTTTGCTGCGGGCCACCTCATCGTTTTGCCGGATATTGCAAGGCTTGCGGTGTTCTTCCCGGGGCTTGTCTTTAGCTGGCTCAGAGAAAGGGATGACAACATAGCAGGCTCTGTCGTATTCCACTGGCTCAGTGATGTGCTTTCCTTTTTCCTGTTCTCCATGCTCAGATAAAATGAAAGAAATTCAATATTCAACATCAAAAAAGATTAAATACACGACGACTACTGACTTCAAGGCAGTAGTCGTTGAGTGAAGGAGTACGTATGCGGTTTAAAAATTTACCGAAAACACTTATTTTGAAAACACAAAAAGCAAAAACGCAAAACAAATACAAGACGGAAAAAACCAAACAACGAACAAAAAAGAAATAACCCCGCTTCAAGCCCCGCATGGGTACCCCGCCCCTTGTCAGGGGGGGGCTTCTTGCCGCTATGCCCCTGCTAAGGGGGACACAGGTGGTTTATTTGAACCTTCAATTTCCTGAATTTGTTTCAGTTCTAACAATTAATGCTAAATTTTCACTTTGCAAAAACAAAACCCTTATATATTAAGCAATTACATGTCTCAATCATGGCACATATAATGCTCTTACTGTAATAGTATGAGTATTTTAAATAAAGACAACCGCACACGGCCCAATCCCCGTGATGGAATGACAAATGCCTTTTACCGTCATTCCCGTGAAAACGGGAATCCAGGGGGAAGCAAACTGGATTTCTGCTCAAGTATACCTTCGAAGAACCTCACGGGCAGGAATGACAAAAAAATGGGGTTTGCCCCGTTAGAACCCGGGGAAGATATTGATGCAGATAAAGCACCAATAAGTCCTTTGACAAATAGAGTGCTCAACAGACGAGCTTCTGATAAGTTTCTAACGGGGTTTACCCTCATAGAGCTTATGGTAGTTGTCGTGATCATCGGCATCCTCGCCGCCATCGCCATCCCCAATTATATTGCGCTGCAAAACCGGGCAAAAGAGGCATCCATGAAGGCTTCCATGCATGCGTTCCAGCTTGCATTTCAAACCTACGGTGCCGTAACCGGTGGTAAATATCCTGCTACTGGCAGCGTCCTTACTGATCCTGTATTTATGAAACAATTTGTCGGAGGCAATCCGCCGAATGATCCCTATTGTAGTGCAGCATATAACTTTGGATCTTATACAGGACCCAATAAATGCGGTAGCAATGATTTTGTTGCGAACAGCGCTGCGAACCCTCTTGGCACCTGTATGGGCTTGACCCAGCCGGCTGCCGGCAAGCCCGGGTACCTCTATTATTATGCAGATGATACGGAAGACGATCAATGGGCAATGGCAGGGGTAAGCAGTACACTGCTTTCCGGCGGCAACTGGATCGCGGTTGGAACAAACATCTTCTGCGATCATAATTGATTCCCTTCCTTGTTATTGCGAGAAACAATTTTGCGACGAAGCAATCCTTTTCTGTCATTCCCGTCCCGCCTCTGGCGGGACAAATTTCAACGGGAATCCAGAAAGAAGCAAACTGGATTCCTTCTCAAGGGTACCTTCGAAGAAGCCCACGGGCAGGAATGACAAATGCTCTTCTTCCTCCATTTTGAGGCTGTCCGGCAAATATACTGTTTTGACATAGTTTTTTCAGGGGGTATATCTGCCAATTTTTGTCATTTTTACAAATAATTATTAAGCTTTAGAGTGGCAAGCAAATTAATTATCCTTATTTTTCAATACATTGTGGCATTGAAAGACTGGCACGCTCCATGCATAATAAACAGGTATAAATTGAAAAAGGAGGAAAAGTTTATGAAAGGACAAAAAGGTTTTACGCTGATCGAGTTGATGGTCGTCGTCGTGATCATCGGTATACTCGCGGCAATAGCGATTCCGAACTTCATCGCTATGGAGAGAAGGGCGAAAGAGGCATCAGTAAAGGGAAGTATGCATACAACGGATCTTGCTCTTGAGGACTTTGCAACAGGCTCAGGTGGTACATATCCTGGATCTATTGGCGCAGCTGCTGTAGCTACTTTCTTGCCAAGATTTCCGAATGCAACCCCACCGGGCGATCCTTACTGTAGTGCACCTTATGCAATGGCCGCTTATGCAGGGACTAATCCTGCGGCATGCAACACAGGTGACGTAGGTAATGCATTTGCAGCAGGTGACGCTGTTACGAACATCCAAGCGACATTAACCTTCCCTATACCGGCAGCAGGAATGGGATGCGGTGTCGGGGATACCCTTCCAGGCGGTATAATGTATAACTCAAATGGCACAGCTGCTGGTACTTCTGATGCTTCAGGCTGGGCAATGTACGGTTGCAGTGATACCGTAATAACGGTTGCTCCAGGTAACATAATCCAGTCAAGCACAACGCAGTATTTCATACTCCACAACTGATATCAGCAAGAGTTAGGTTATGAATTTCAAAGCCCCCCGCCTCGGGGGGCTTTTTTTTAAGGTGGTTGAGCGGGAAGATGTGCGGGAGGTGAAAAAGGAGGGATTGCCACGCTCCTTTCAGTCGCTCGCAATGACGGACACTAAAGAGTATGAATTGTTTTTTTGAAATAAGCATGGTATTCATATAAAAGGGATATAAAGAGATACACACCCCTGAATCCCCTCTTCTTAGAGGGGACAGAAGAAAA
>JAKAHI010000202.1 GCA_021815065.1 bacterium
CTCCCGTCTGCAGCATCGGTTCCTTCATCCTGTACCCTGGTCATAGAGGCAGGTGCCGTAAAGACCTTTCTGCCCCGTGAGATAGATGCCTTGAAAACATACGTTGATGCAGGCGGATACCTTTTGGTCATGATAGACCCGCGCACACAGACCGGCATAACACAGGTACTTGCACCGTTCGGCATTCAAGTGGGTAACAATGTCGTCCTCGATCAGGTCGTACGGCTGTTTCAGGGGCCAGGACTTGGCGTGGAACCCATTGTTACGGATTACAGCAAGGAGAGCGGAATAACCAAAGATTTTAAGGGTACGACGATCTTTCCTCTGGTGAGGACCGTTGAAGCGGCAAAAATACCCGGCAGGGACAGAGATATTGTCCCCATAGCCATGACGAGCAAGACAAGCTGGGCTGATACGGATCTGACAGGACTTTATGATAAGGGCATAGCAACGTTCAAGGCATCCGATGCCAAGGGGCCCCTCAGTGTCGCTGTTGCGGGGAAGATCGGGTCCGGTGGCAAGGCCGCACGTATCGCAGTGTTCGGAACATCAAAAATAGCGGCGAACAAATACTTCAATGCGCTCTATAATAAAGACCTTGTCATGAATACCGTGAGCTGGCTCGTAAAAGAAGAAAATCTTATTACCATAAGGCCAAAGCAAGTTGCAAACCAGCAGATGTTCCTGACCAAAAGTCAGGGGAACATGATCTTTTATCTGACCGTTGTATTGATCCCGCTCTTGCTTTTCTTCGGGGGAATACTCGCTTATCTGCGGATGAAAAAACTTTAGGAGGATGCATGAATATAAAACTTACCGTATACCTTACGGCTGTTTTAGCCCTGGCCATCGTGGCGGTTGTCTTTGTCATAAATCCCAGGCACAAAGCCGCGGAGCGGCTCCACATGAAGAACGTATTTACCATCCCCGGCGGCAGCGCTGTGATCGGGATTGACCTGCACAACGAAAACGGTGATTTTGTGCTGAAGAAAGATACAAAAGGCACATGGTCCATCGTATCGCCGGTCAATACCGGCACCGATGCGGCCGCAGTCAATACCTTGCTCGGTGCTTTTGAAACGCTGAGGTACGTAAAGAAAATAGGTGCCGGCACACTTTCAGCATTCGGTTTGAGTCCGGCATCCGTAACGGCAACGGTTACGATGCAGGACAATCGGGCATACGGCCTGTCCATAGGCTCAGCAGTCCCGCTCGGAGAAAACTATTATGCAACGGCCTCGAACGGTATACCGGGCATATTTACGGTATCCGGATGGATCAGGAAGCAGCTCGGTAGTACGCTGTTTGAGCTCAGGAGTAAAAGTCTCATAACGCTGTCACAGAGCGATATAGCAGCGATTTCTTTCACCAAAGATTCGAAGGCGGTTTATACGTTGCAAAAGGTAAAAGATGTATGGACCATCACCAAACCTTCCCGTCATGCAGTAAAAACATCCCTGATAAACGATATGCTCTTCCGGCTGACCGGGATGAAGGCGAACGCTATACTTGACGATGCTAAAGATTTGAAAAGTATGGGGCTTGAAAAGCCGTTAGAAGTTATTAGCATAGTACGTATGGATAATAAGAGGTATAGTATTAAAATAGGCAAGAATACGGATGACAACAGTGTCTATGCAATGGTTGCCGGAAGGCCGGAAGTCTATAGGATAAGTAAATCCGTACCCGCAATTTTTGAAACGCAGGTACGGGATATGTATCAGACTAAGGAGGGGGAAAAGCATGGCGGAAAATGACGACATCAAAATAAACGATAAAAGGCGGTTTACGATGAGCGATGACAGCAGCGCTGACAAGAGCACGGCGGCTGATGACGGCTACGCGGATGAAGGGCAGGACAGCACGAGCGATGCCGGCGAAACAAAACACCCGGACGGCCAGGCCGAAGGAATAGGAAATCCCAATTTCAAGATAAGCTTTATGGACCTGATAAACTCCCTTGCAGGTACGACACTGATACAGCTTGGGGCTGTAGCCGATCCACAGACAAATGTTATCAAAAAGGATCTCGGTGCCGCAAAGCAGACGATAGATATCCTCGAGCTCCTGAAGGAAAAAACAACGGGCAATCTTAACAACGATGAATCCATGATGCTGGATAATGTACTTTTTGATTTGAGAATGAGATACGTTTTAGTTTTAGAAGGTAAAAAATAAGGAGGATAGAATGAAGAAGAAGGGTTATACAATTGCAGGACTTGGAGTGCTCGTCGTAGCGTCTGTTGTGGCAGGATTGATACTTGCCGCAAGGATGAACATTACGACGGTTACCAGAGCAACGGAAACAAAAATATGGAGCGAAAAACCGGCAGCGGGTCAGACGCAGGATGCTTCCTCGCCTCAGGCATATGTGCCGGCATCGTTTGCTCCCCTTGTAAATAAGGTCAAGGGCGCCGTCGTAAACATATCGACGACAAAAATTATAAAGACCAATCCCCAGATGCAGCAAATGGGCCCGATGGGAGAACAGTTTAAACAATTTTTCGGACCGCATTTTTTTGAACAGTTCATGGGACCTCAGGGAGCACCCCAGGAATATAAAGAACACGCCCTCGGCTCCGGGTTTATCATAAACAAAGACGGCTATATTCTCACGAACAACCATGTCATAGCCGGTATGACCGATATACGGGTCATAACCGATAACGGAGACCAGTACACGGCAAAGATTGTCGGTGCAGATCCCCAGACGGATCTGGCGCTTCTCAAGGTCACGCCGAAGAAACCGCTCGACGTGGCATATCTCGGGGACTCATCCAAGGTCGAGGTCGGCGACTGGGTCGTTGTAATAGGAAACCCGTTCGGGCTCGATCACACGGTAACCGCGGGTATCATCAGTGCCAAGGGAAGAAGGCTCAGTTCAAGCAATTACGATCAATTTCTGCAAACGGATGCTGCAATTAACAGAGGCAACAGCGGCGGCCCAGTATTCAACCTTAACGGCGAAGTGATAGGTATCAGTACCGCTATCATAGCGCCGAGCATAGGTCAGGGAATAGGGTTTGCGATACCGATCAATGTAGCAAAGACGATTATTCCTCAATTGATCGAGCATGGCAAGGTGGTGCGGGGATGGCTGGGCGTTTACATCCAGAACATAACCCCGGATCTCGCCGAAGCATTCCATCTGAAACGGGATCAGAAAGGTGCTGTTGTCACCAAAGTGGTGCAGGACGGACCTGCATACAAGGCCGGTGTAAAACAGGGCGATGTCATCATCAAATTTGACGGCAAAGATGTTAAGAGTGCCGACGACCTCCCCTGGATTGTATCCAATACACCCATCGGCAGCAAAGTAAATGTTGAAATATTAAGGCAGGGGAAAGAAAGGACAATCAAGGTTACCGTCGGAGAGCTGCCGTCAAAGACCGAGGTTGCAAGTACTGCTGCACCAAAAGAGGAGAATGTCAGCGAGAAAAAGCTCGGGATAACGGTCACCAATATTACGCCGGATGTTCAGCGGGAATACAACCTGCAAGCGGATAAAGGTGTCGTTGTAGCGAATGTTGCAGAAGGCAGTCCGGCCGATATGGCAGGCATAGAGAAAGGGGATATCATAAAGCAAGTGAACCAGAAAGATATAAACACCGTGGCGGATTACAGCAAGATCCTGGCACCGGTAAAGAAAGGCGAGATGGTTTCATTGCTGATTTCCAGAGGAAATGCCAATATCTATGTTGCCATGACGGCAGAGTAACATGGTGTATTCTACGGATAGATAGTATCAGGGTTTATGCAGGGGCGGGTTTCAACCCGCCCCTGCGGTTTTACCCCATTAGAAAACAGAGCTATGCATGGTGCGGTTACTATGAAAATTTTAATTCTTTATAGAAAGGGCGAGGTTTAAAGCCCCGTCCGTTTCTCACGGGGTTTACTATGCAGATAATC
>JAKAHI010000203.1 GCA_021815065.1 bacterium
TACATCCGAGGACACCGCAAAACCCCTGAAGCATACCTTCATCAACGGGCAATCCTTTTCATTGGAGTTTTGGTGGGCAGATGCATAGATGCTGTCTATGGCAAAAGCTACATTGCGGAACAGGTGATCCTCCCGGATCCTGTCGTACAAATGTGTGCGTCTGAGGACATCTAAAATAGAGTCATTAAACCCGCTGAATGAAATATCATAGCCTGCCTCACGCAGCCTTGTTACAAGCAAGGAAAGGGTTTCTTCGCCGGAAGCATCAAGTTCATTGATGGCGTTTGCTACAAGCAAAACGTGTTTTAGCTCCGGCATGGATGATACGACATTCAGTATTTTCTCCTCAAGATAATTTACGTTTGAAAAAAACAGGGAACGGCTGAACCGGATCACCGCTATATGCCTGCAATGTTCCAGATTAAACCTCTCGGCATTCCTGTAGGTACCATCCGTATATTTTGACAGCATGGCTATATCCGGGTTCATGGTCCTTATAAGGAACAGGACCAGTGACAGGGCAACACCGACCATGATTCCAATATCGAGGCTTGGAGCAAAAACAAGCGTAAACGCAAACGTTATTATGGCTATAGCCCCATCATACTTTTGTGCCTGCCATGCGTGGACAAAACTTTTTACGTTTACGAGATTTACGACGGCCATCATGATGATGGCTGCAAGCACCGACTGGGGTAAATAGTAGAGCAGAGGGGTTAAATACAACAAGGAGATCGTGACCACACCGCTCGTGAAGACGCTCGACATGCCGGTTACCGCACCGGCCTGGAGATTTACTGCTGAACGTGAGAATGAACCGGAGACAGCATAGCTCTGGCTGAATGAACCCGCGATATTCGATAATCCCTGTCCTATTAATTCCTGGTTCGGATCGAGCCGTTGGCCTGTTTTTGCCGCCATTGCCTTTGCAATGGAGATGGCCTCCATAAAACCCAGCAATGATATAATGGCCGCAATGGGCAGCAGGTTCAGCACAATACCAAAATTCAATCCGGGTAATTTAAAGGCCGGCAGGCCCTTTGGTATGTCCCCGACGACAGCGCCGCCGCCGACAAGCGGGATGATTCCCTGGCTTATTTTCTGGTTTCCAATTTTTAGGCGCCATTTCTTTCCGTATATCTTGGACCCTGGAGGTGCAGTGCCTTTCACATAAAAAAGAATACTGCCGCCCGTCTGTCGAACACCGGTTAACTTCAAGGCACGGAGCTGTTCCCGCAGTGTCCTTAACCGGGCTTTTTGCCCGTCGATCCTGAGATTTAACAGTGACAGCTGATATTCGAGTTCCATAATCTCCGGGGAATGGTTGCCGTATTCTTTTTCTTTTTTGGCAATCGCATTGTTCAGCAAGGTCCTTGCGTTCGTTTCCTGCTCGATATCGTCGCCGACGGTATTGAGTGTGGCAATAGCGGTCCGTACTTCCGGAGATGCAATTTGCTCAATCCTGCATTTGTAATTATGCTCGAACCCTATTGCCCATGAGATGAAGGTCGTTATGACAACCGCTACGAGCACATTCGGAATACGCGGGTTGATTCGCTTCAGCGTTATCATGATCGCAAAGGCCAGCACGGCAAGCCCGAGGGTTACCCAGTGGGTCGATACCAGCGCAGCCTTTCCTATATTATAAATCGTTTCATAGTGATGTGCTCCGCTTTCGACGTCAACGCCAAAAATACTGGAAAGCTGTGATGTGGCAATGATGAGTGCAGCGGCATTGGTAAAGCCGGCTACAACCGGATGGGAAAGGAAATTGACAACCAGCCCGAGCTTCAGGACACCCAGCAGCAGCTGAAAGACACCAACCATGAGGGCAATAAGTACGGCGTATGCAATAAAGCCCTGGCTCCCGGCGGTTGCCAATGGTTCCAGTGCCGCTGCAGTCATAAGGGATACGACGGCGACAGGGCCTGTTGCAAGCTGATAGCTTGAACCGAAAAGAGCGGCTATCATCGGGGGCAAAAAGGCTGCATACAAACCATAGTAAACCGGCAGTCCCGCGAGCTTTGCATAAGCCATGGATTGAGGTATCAAAACCAAAGCAACGGTAACGCCGGCAATCAAGTCGGAACGCAGTTTTGCGAGGCTATAGTGTTCGAACCAGGAGAGAAAAGGAAGCAGTCTTTTCAACATGACACGACTCCGTATTTCTTATTGGTCATCCCAGGAGCAGACTTGCAACTTCATGGAATACATCCTCACTCCGAAGCGCACCTACCACTCTGTTATCCTTTAATACGGGGATAACGCTCACATTATTATCCACCATTTCGTAGATTACCCTAAGGATATGATCGTCGAAATTCACCGTTGCCTTGATTATCCTCATGATGTCGCTGACCGGTCTCTGGGCGCGATCCAGAATGCTTTCTTTAAGTTTATCTATGGCTGGATGTCTTGACTGCTGGTCTTTTTTGGAATCGAAATAATTTTTCCGTTCTTCTATCACAAGGTTTGAGAGAAATTCCGGCTCCAGTCCTCTCAGGATGTCCCTGCGCCTTACCGTTCCCAGCAGTTGATACTTTTCATCGAAAACAAGCAATACCCTGCACGGGCATTTATTGCCGTTCATTTCGAACTCGGCGTTCTCGATTTCGGCCATTGCCTGACGCAGGGTAAACCAGTAGGGTATATGCGGATACTTATCAAGAGAGATCATAATATCTCCGGCCTTTTTAATTTCCATATCTTCCTCCTCTATTGTTTAGACGCTTTTACCTTCCAATGCTGTCCGGACTCTATCCGGCGAAAGACCGGACTTATCCGATATGACTTTTATATCACCGTTATACCGTTCCGAAAGTTTGAGCATGTATGCCTTTTCAAAGGCTGCAAAAGCTTTTTCGTACGGTTCTAACTCAAACATAGCATATATCTCGTTAACAGCCCGCTTCATCTTTTGCCATTTTATGGCCCTGTCAACGGTAAAAAGGATCTGTTCCTTTTTGAAGGGTTTCGTTATGTAGTCGAAAACGCCGAGGGACAATGCCTCAACTGCCGTTTCGAGCGAACCGAAAGCAGTGATAATGATAACCTCTTCCCCGCGTTTTTGTTCTTTCACCATCCTCAGTATGTCCATACCGTCCATACCGGGCATTTTAAGGTCTGCTATTATCAAATCGAATGTGTCATGCTCAAGCAACAGGGGAAGCTCAAGCGAATTGTTGGTCGTCATTATCGTATACTGAGTTTTTTCCCTGATGATTCTTTCAAGAAGAACCAGCATGTGAGGTTCATCATCGAGTGCAAGTATATTGTATCTCATGGGTTATTCTCCTTGAGCGGTTTTTCCGCGCCGTTCTCCTGAAACACAGGCATGGAAACGGTAAAGGTCGTACCGCTTTGCTGTTCCGGATGGTCCTCTTTCGCAATGCTCGAATAGCTTATCTTACCTCCGTACTTCTTCACGATCCCATAACACAGGGACAAGCCAAGCCCCGTGCCTTCCCCGACCTTTTTGGTTGTGAAGAATGGATCAAAGACCCTTGATTTGATCTTATCGGGGATGCCCGACCCCGTATCGGATACAGTAACGGTTACCCAGTCGTTATCCCGGTGTGCAGAAATGGTGAGCGTTCCTTCTATCCCGTTCATAGCAGCCACAGAATTATTGATAAGATTGAAAATTACCTGCTGGAATTCGCGGCTGTCGCCGCGTATCTTCGGCAGGTCCTCCTGCAACTTTAAAACGATAGTTATTTTTTTTGTCATCAGGGTATTTTTTACAATCTTTACAACGGTATTTACGCAGTAATTTACATCCACCGTATCCTCAAACCCCTCGGTAATTCTTGCGAACCCCAGCAGGTTTTCCACGATCATTTTTGCCTGGCTGGCATGCTGTTCTATAATTTTGAGGTCATCGTATTCCTGCAGATCGGAA
>JAKAHI010000204.1 GCA_021815065.1 bacterium
GTCCCTGTATTTACAGCTTGCACTTCTTCCGCATAGATGATACGCCCAATAAAGGTTGCGTGTTATGGAATTTACAAAACAATATTTTGAACAAAATTGCGATTTAAAGCTTACCGAACAGCAGGTCGGGGAGATCCAAAACGGTAAGATAGTGCGTGCGTTTGAGACCGTACCGGGTACGGGCATAAAAAAGGGTCTGGCGGTATCCGTGATCGACGCACCCGCACAAAAGGTCTGGGCGGTTATCCATGACCACAACAATTTCAAGGATTTCATGCCGAACACGGCAGAGAGTATACTCTTCGATCCGGCGGTACTGAAAGAGGCTCTCGACCTGAAGTTCGATCGTTTTACGGCTGATCCTAAAGTTCTCATAGAGTTTTTAAAAAAGCATCGGGTCCATGAAATGGGCAATGCCCCGGGGTATTTTTTCAATCTCCTGGATATGCCCTGGCCTCTTAAAAATCTATGGTATATTATTAAACTCATTGACACCAAGGGCGAGAACAAGTGGCAGAACACGTGGGAAATGGTTGCCGGGAATATGAAATCAGACAAGGGATCGTGGACCCTGATACCGAATTCCGGAGACAAGACGCTTGTTATTTATAGTGCCTTTGCGGATCCCGGTTTTATTGTGCCCGATCCCTTTGTCAATCTGGTCCTCAATGTCGGACTGCCGGGTATTCTCCAGGCAGTCAAAAGAAGGCTCAAAAAGATTTAGCTGCAATTACAGGGAGCACCCCCCGCAGGAAGAATCTTTGTGAGGAAAGGCTAAACATGAATATACGGGTAGATATAGATGATGTCGGACATACCGTTGATATTGTAGCGGGAGAAAAGAACACGTACACATGCCTGGTCGACGGCAAGGCCGTTCCCGTCGACGTATCTCTGCTGAAACAGGGCAACAACGGCGTCAGTGTTTATTCTATTTTGAGCAATGGAAGTTCCTATGACGTCATACTCTATAAAAACAAGACTGCGGACACCGTTTGTGTCAACGGACACAATTATTCCGTAAAGATCAGAACGCGGGTTGATGCACTCAAGGACAAAGAAAAGAAGCTCCATGAAGACAAGAAGGTTTTTAAGATAGCGGCTACCATACCCGGTAAGATCGTTGCGGTAAAGGTGGAACCGGGTGTTCGGGTTAAAAAGGGACAGCCGCTGGTGGTTATCGAGGCCATGAAGATGGAGAATGAGCTGAAATCGCCTGCAGACGGCAGGGTAACGGGTGTTTATGTCAGGGTCGGCGATAAGGTCGAAAACAACGCCGCTCTGCTCGATATCGATACAAGGGTGGAATGATGACTAAAGGTACTGCGGATGATGAATTGAAACAGAGATTCGGGAAATGGAAACAAGCCCAGGGCGCATCGAAACAGAGGAAAAAGACATTTACCACCTCATCCGGAATTCCTGTAGAGTCCCTCTACACCCCGCTTGATACCGAACCCCTTGATTATCTTTCCGGTTCCGGTTTTCCGGGAGAGTATCCGTTCACCAGGGGCATACAGCCGCTGATGTACCGATCGCGGTTCTGGACTATGCGGCAGTATGCGGGTTTTGGCGATGCGCTCAAAACAAATGAGCGGTTCAAGCTCCTGCTCGATGCAGGTCAGACAGGGCTTTCCGTTGCTTTCGATCTGCCGACGCAGATGGGATACGATTCGGACAACCCGGTCAGTGCGGGCGAGGTCGGGCGCGTGGGCGTTGCCATCGATACGCTGCGGGACATGGAGATCCTCTTTGACGGCATACCGCTCAACAAGGTAAGCACGTCGATGACCATCAATGCGACAGCCGCAATCCTGCTCACCATGTATATGGCTGTTGGAGACAAACAGGGAGCAGCGCACGATAAACTCGAGGGCACAATCCAGAACGATATTCTGAAAGAGTATATAGCACGGGGCACCTACATATTCCCGGTCGAACCTTCCCTGCGCATTACAACGGACATCTTCGCATACTGCAAGGAGCATGTCCCCAACTTCAATACCATCAGCATATCCGGGTATCATATACGGGAGGCAGGGGCGAATGCCGTACAGGAACTGGCGTTTACCTTTGCCGATGCCATCGAGTATGTAAAAAGCGGTCTCAGTGCGGGTCTGGACATCGATGAGTTTGCACCGAGGCTTTCGTTTTTCTTCGGCGTCCATAACAACCTCATCGAAGAGATAGCAAAGTTCAGGGCCGCACGGAAGATATGGGCGGGTATCATGAAACAGCGGTTTCACGCAAAAAATCCGAAATCCATGATGCTGAGGTTCCATACACAGACATGCGGTGCGACCTTGACAGCCCAGCAGCCGGACAACAATGTCGTCAGGGTCACCATTCAGGCGCTTGCAGCGGTGCTCGGCGGGACACAATCCCTGCACACGAATTCCCGGGATGAGGCCCTTGCACTCCCCACGGAAGCGTCCGTGAAACTTGCCCTGAGGACCCAGCAGATCATCTCCCATGAATCCGGGGTTGCGGACTTCGTCGATCCGTTTGCAGGTTCTTATGCCCTGGAATCGCTGACCGGTGAAATAGAAAAGAAGGTGAATGATTACCTCGGCAGAATAGAGAAAACAGGCGGTGCAATAAAGTGGATACAGAACGGTTTGTTCAAGAGCGAAATCGAAGAGTCCGCCTATGCGTACCAGCAGGCCATCGAAAAAAAGGAAGCCATCATCGTCGGTGTCAATGAATTTACGGACCACGAGCCCGCGCATATCGGCATACTGAAGGTCGATCCCGGAATCGAAAAAGCGCAGGTCAGCAGGCTCGAGGACGTGAGAAAGAACAGGGACAACGGGGCAGTACAGCAGGCGCTCAAGAGACTGAAACAGGCCGCAGGTTCAAAACAGAACCTCATGCCCTCTATCTACGAGGCGGTCAAGGCCTATGCGTCCATCGGCGAGATCTCCAACACGCTCAGAGAGGTATTCGGCGAGTACCGGTAAGTGCATGCAACGGGGTTGCCCGCGGGCAACTGACAGGGTTGACAAGAAAGATAACAAACATTATATCTATTACTTCCTGATCGAAAATTTTGACTTCATTGGGGGATCGTCCAATGGCAGGACTGCAGACTCTGGATCTGCCTATCTAGGTTCGAATCCTAGTCCCCCAGCCAATTTTTACCCTGTTACAGCCCGAATTTCTTGAAAAGCGAGTATTTCGGAAAATCAAGGCCTAACGTAAACAGTGCCGATAGTCCCAGAACCAGCAGTACCTTATAGAAACTCATAGACGGTATTATCCAGCCATACGTGCCCAGGAGCACGAACAAAACAAGGGCTGCGAATGTCGAGAGGAGCAGCTCCCTTCCCGGAAGCGAAGACCAGAAACGCTGCCGTTCCCGCACGATCAGGATCCTGAACTGGCTGGCAAATACGAGGTTCAAAAGAACAAGGGTGGGCATTTGTTTGTCGGTAATATGGAAATAGAGCTTGCCGATGACCATGACCGCGAGGGTTTCCATGATGAGCAGTATCCCGAGAGCCAGCGAAGCCAGCGTAATGTTTTTTACGTTCCAGGTGTTCGGGTTGCTGGTGTGTTTTACATTGTCCGTCGCAAGGGACATGGTTATGAAATCATTTGCGAATACCAGCAGGGACATGCCGAGCAGGGAGAGCACGAGCTTATGAAGCCAGAAGAATCCGACGGTCAGGACGCCGACGAACCCTATGACCTTTGTCTCTTTGTTGATGACCCATGAGAGCATCCTTTGAAAGGTTTCCCTGCTTACCTTGATTGCGTCCACGATAACGTTGATGCCGTCTTCGGTCAGGACCACGCTTGCCGATGCCTTTGCAACATCCGTGGAGTTATTTACCGCTATACCCATTTCCGCTTGTTTGAGCGCCGGGGCGTCATTCACACCA
>JAKAHI010000205.1 GCA_021815065.1 bacterium
TCTGATAAATCTTGTCTTTTCTTTTACCACCCGTAATCTGTCTATTATGCCGAGGGCCTTCGTCAGGTTGGCCTCTGTGGCAGCGTGCGTCATAATGACGATCGGTACGACGTTTCCGGCGCTTTTGCCTTTCTGTATCACCGACTCTATGCTGATACTCTGCATGCCCAGTACCTTTGCGATACTCGCGAGTACCCCGGGCTTGTCGAGTACGGTAAACCGCAGATAATACCGCGTTCTTATCGTCCCGATATCTATTATCTTCAGATCCCGTTTGTCTGTAAAGATATTTTGTCTTAAAAGTGTTCCGTTATGATGATTCAGTTTTCTGGATATATCAACAATATCGCTCACAACCGCACTTGCAGTCGGCATCATGCCCGCGCCTCTGCCCACGAACAATTGCGATCCTATGGAGTCTCCTATGATATGAATACCGTTGTAGACATCGTTGATCATGGATATAATCGTTCCTTTTGCAACCATTGCCGGGTGTACCCGCGCACTGACAGCGTTTCCCTCTCCCTTTGCAACGGCGAGCTGTTTTATGACGTATCCCAGCTCATCTGCGAATTTTATATCGGTCTGTGTTATATGCCGTATCCCTTCGACGTACATGTTTTTCATGGACACACTGCCGCCGTAGGCAAGCACGAGCAGGATGGTCAGTTTATGCGCGGCATCGATACCGTCGACATCGAGTGAAGGGTCTGCCTCGGCATAGCCGTTTTTTTTTGCCTCCCCAAGCACATCTTCAAACTCACCGCCCTGTGCCGTCATCTTCGAAAGGATGTAATTGGATGTGCCGTTTATGATGGCGGATATGGAGAGAAACCGGTTTGCGATAAGGCTGTTGCTGAGCGCGTTAATAATGGGTATTCCGCCGCCCACCGAAGCCTCGAAGCCTACGTATACTCCGTTTTTATCCGCTGCCCTGAATATCTCCGCTCCATGATTTGCGATGAGCGCCTTGTTGGCGGTGACCACGCTCTTGCCCTTTTTTATCGCCTTGAGGACGAACTCTCTTGCAGGGTGAATGCCGCCCATAAGCTCGACGAAAATATCTATGGAGCCGTCGTCAAGGATCGCATTGATGTCTTTTGTCAGGACGGAAGCGGAAAGTTTTACTCCCCGGTCCCTTTTCAGATCAAGGTCTGCTACTCTCGTGAGCTCGATGTCCAGGCCGGTCCTTTGCTTCAGCAGCCCTTTTTTTTCCTGCAGTGTCCTCACCAATCCGGTACCTATGGTGCCGAAGCCTGCGAGCCCTATTTTTATCTTTCCGTATTTCATCTGTGTAAAACCTTCTTTATGCCCCGTATTGCCTGTTGCGTGCGTTCCTCGTTTTCAATGAGAGAAAATCTCAAATATCCATCCCCGTAATCTCCGAATCCTATGCCCGGTGACACCGCGACCTTGCCCTCGCTGAGGAGCAGCTTTGTAAATTCGAGGGAACCGAGCTTCTTAAATTGTTCGGGTATGCCCGCCCATACGAACATCGTGGCCTTCGGTTTTTCTATGTGCCAGCCGATCCTGTCGAGCCCGTCTATCAAGGCATCCCTTCTCTTCTTGTAAAGGTTTGCGATCTCATGGACAGGTTCAACCGGCCCGTTCAAAGCGGTTATTGCAGCGATCTGTATAGGCTGGAACATGCCGTAGTCGAGATAGCTCTTGATCCGTGAAAGTGCAAAGATCATTTTCTGGTTGCCCACCGCAAACCCCACACGCCAGCCCGGCATATTGTAACTTTTTGACAGGGTAAAAAATTCAACCGCGATATCTTTTGCACCCGGTATTTCGAGTATACTCGGTGCACGATACCCGTCGAATACAAGATCCGCGTAAGCAAGGTCATGGATGACATACAGCTTATTTTCCTTTGCAAAGGAAACAACCTTTGCGAAAAAATCGCGATCCACAACGGCAGTCGTCGGATTATGGGGGAAAGATAGTATCAGCAGCTTGGGTTTTGGCCAGTTGTTTTTGATTGCCTTTTCCAGCTCTTCGAAGAATGTCCCGTCCGTGGAGAGCGGTATGGCACGCACATCGCCCCCTGCGATAATGACAGAGTAGGGATGTATGGGATACGCCGGGCCCGGTACAATGGCAACATCACCTTTATCGATCATGGCGAGCACAAGGTGTGCAATGCCCTCTTTTGCTCCGAGGGTTACTATCGATTCGGTTTCGGGGTCAACGTAAACGTCGTATCTGCGCTTGTACCAGTCGGATATCGCGACCCTGAGTTTGTAGATACCCCGGGAAACGGAGTACCGGTGGTTTTTCCCGTTCTGCGCCGCCTCTATCAGCTTGTCGACGATATGATGCGGTGTGGGCTGATCGGGATTGCCCATACCAAGGTCGATAATGTCCTCGCCTTCCCTCCGTGCCTTCATTTTCAGCTCGTTCACGATATTGAAAACATAGTAGGGAAGCCGTGTGATTCTCGGAAAATCACTAAAATCCATATCCATCTTATTCCTCCGTATCTCTTTTAATCAGAAATGCAGCGGGAATACAATAATTTTTTACAGAATGAACAGCATACGGAGCGTTTATGCAGCCGGCTGACGGGTGGTCCGTCAAATGAAAAGCAGAAATCTTGACAGAACCGCTGTTTTTGTTCACAATAGCAACAGGAGGAACGTATATGAGAAGATTATTCTTTCTAATTTTTGGTATTTCAGCCTTTGCATTTTTATTCGGTTCATGCGCCCCGCCTGTACATCATAACAACGGCCCCGTTGCGTATACGTCACCTGCCGGTGTATCTGCTCCCGATGCTCTTGCCATAGACGCATCCGGCAATGTCTGGGTATTGGGACAGGCCGGGGGGCTTGCACAGATAGACTCACGGGGCAATGTATTGGCAACTTTTCCCCTGCCTGCAGGTAGTTCGGGACAGACAAGTTATGCCGGTATGGCAATCGCTGCATCCGGTAATATATGGGCTGTTAACTATGCAGGTGACTTCGTTGCCAGGGTGGTGCCATCAAGCAAAACAGTACAGACATATTCCACCGGCATATCGCCTTATGGTATTGCAATAGATCCATCAGGTAATGTATGGGTGGGGGATACCGGATCCGGCGCGAGTGCCTATAGTTCTCTTACCGAGTTCGCCGGATCATCTGTGTACTCTTCTCCTTATGGAAGCCCGGTGGGTTCAACCTGCGTTGAGTCCGTGGCAGTGGACGGTCTGGGATATGTATGGCTTTCCGGCTGCGGCGCTGTCTACGTAGTCAATGCGTCTACCGGGACAGAAACAGGTTCGTTCGTATTTCCTTCCGGCGGTCCCGGGAATCTTGCCATAGATCAGAACGAGAATGCATGGGTTGTCGACCTCGATAGACTGTATCTGATGAGTCCGCCAAATAACCCCGCATTAATGTACTCAGCCAGCGGTGCACAATTCCAGGGCATAGCAATAGACCAGGCCGGTAATGTCTGGGTTACCGACGCTGCAAATGCAACCCTTCTTGAGTTCAACTCTTCGGGTACGTTACTTGCCACTTTTGCTGTCGGCAATAATCCCGGAGGTATTGCAATAGATGCTTATGGAGATGTATGGGTGGCGAATACCAACGACAACACGGTTACCGAGTGGATGGGCATTGCAGCAGGCCCGCAGTATTTCCCGTATACAGGTCCCCAGTTCCCTGGCGGACAGCCGTAACAGGAAACGCGGTTTACTTCTTCTTCGGAATGGTAAAATGGAAGGCGCTGCCCTTGTTCAGGGTGCTTTCCACCCATATTCTTCCGTTGTGGGCAAGCACGAAGTGCTTTACAATCGAGAGCCCGAGTCCTGTGCCTCCGAGTGCGCGTGAACGTGCTTTGTCCACCGTATAAAACCTCTCGAAGATCCGGTCAAGTTCGTTCG
>JAKAHI010000206.1 GCA_021815065.1 bacterium
GTTTCTCGGTGTAAAGGCTGTCATAGCAAAATCCTATGCACGGATACACCGTTCGAATCTCATCAACTTCGGCATACTTCCTTTGATCATAAAGGATCAGGATGCATTTACTTCGATCGAACAGGGCGATACAATCGCTATGGAAAATATACGGGAGCATGTGGCAAAAGACGATCGTATGAATGTTACCCTGAAAGACAAGAACAAAACGATAGAAGTGTATCTCGATACGAACGCGCGGGAGAGGAAGATTTTACTTTCGGGCGGTCTTCTCAACATGATAAAACAGGAGGCGTGAATATGGCACAATGGTATAAAATATCCTGCAATAGCTGCGGTTATAGCAATGAACTTATTACCGGTTCATCCGTAACGGCAGAGAGTCTCAAAGATTTAAACGAGGACTCTGCCGACTTCAAGATCTTCGAATGCAAAAATGACCACGAGCTTTTTACAATAGATGTACACGGCAATGACTTCGACAACAAATGTCCTGTCTGCGGTTCCGATATAGAAGAGGTAAGCGTCGAAAAAATTGATGGACATGCATGTCCAAAATGTGATAACAGAACGCTTAAGATCGAACCTGTAGTACATATTTAGAAAGGGAACGGAGAAGACCTCACCTTAATCCTCTCCTAAAAGGAGAGGAGATTTTGACCCTTTCCCTTATTAGGGGAAGGAAGGGATGGGTCTTAGGTGTTTACACCTTTATTGCGGCCATAGAGCCGGGTTAGAGAGAAAGCGGGGACCTGAAGTATGAAGGAAGAGAAAACATATCTTTCGTCCGAGAGGGAATCATTCGATCATCTGACGGCAGCGCGCCGGGTCGAGAGGACCGTCTTCTTCTCGACCAATAAAAAGGATTTTGCATGGATGCGGGAAAATGTTCCATGTCAGACAGCATGCCCGGCGTCAACAAACATTCCCGGTTATATTTATACCGATTATCAGGAAAGGTACGGCAGGTCTTACGAGATTAACCGGTCGGTGAATATTCTGCCCGGTGTTCTCGGCAGGATCTGTTCACGGCCGTGCGAACTCTCATGCAGGCATGGATGGCCGGGATTCGGCGAATCTGTTGCAATATGTCATTTGAAAAGGGTTGCAAGTGATTTTAAACCGGAAGGGCATCGTATAGAGGAGTCCATGTTCGGTCCTTCGGGCAAAAAAATCGCAGTCGTAGGTTCCGGGCCGGCAGGTCTCGGTGCTGCGCATGACCTTGCCATCTTTGGTCATCATGTAACAATCTATGAGGCACTTGAGCGTCCCGGGGGCATGCTCAGGTACGGTATACCGGAATTCAGGCTTCCGCGAAACATACTCGATATCGAGATCTCGAATATTCTGAGACTGGGCGTTGACCTGCATGCGGGTGTGCGTGTCGGCAAGGATATAAAGCTTGAAGAACTTACGAAGGGGTATGACGCGGTACTTCTTACGGCAGGCACCTACAATCCGAACAAGCTTGGTATAAAAGGCGAAACCATCGAGCACGTATACTCGGGCCTTGACTTTATGATGGATGCGAATTCCGGCAAAGATATCTTCGTCGGCAGTAAGGTCCTCGTTGTCGGCGGCGGGTATACAGCCATGGACTGTGCTAGGACATCGCTGCGGCTTGGTGCAAAAAGGGTGATCATAAACATACTGACGACGGAAGATTACATTACGGTAAACAGGGACGAACTCAACGAAGTAAAGACCGAGAATGTGGAGATACGGGGGCTTGTATCCATCGAGCAGATCGAACGTTCCGGCAACAACCTCAATGTCAAATTCAGGAGGAACAGGCTCGGGGGATACAGCGAAAAGGGTGAAAGGCTTGCGGTGCCGATAAAGGATTCCGATTTCACGGATGAAGCGGATGCCGTAATCTATGCAATAGGCCAGAGGCCTGAAATAAATTTTGTAAAGGGCGTACTCAAGCTTGAAAAAAACAGCATGATACCGTTTGACCGGTCGAACTCTGCAACGGAGGTAAAGAAACTTTTTGTTGCAGGAGATTTCGGGACCGGTGCATCGACCGTCATAGAATCCATAGCATCGGGACGCAGCGCTGCCTGGTCAATCGACAGATACCTTATGGACAGAACGCGGAGGAAAAAGGTCGTACGGTTCGAAAAGTACGCGGAAAAGCAGCGGGATAGGGCTTGGGATTTCATACCGCGGCAGGCAATGCCGACGCTTCCGGTAAAAGAACGGGTCGATCAGCTTGAAGTGGAACTCGGATTAAACAGGACGCTTGGCAAAGAGGAGTCAAAGAGATGCTACCTGTGCTCCCTGAAATTCGAAATCGACGTGACGCGGTGCATATACTGCAGGTACTGCATGGATGTTTGCCCGACAAACTGCATCCATACGACAAAAGACGTTGTGACCGAAGAGGATGGGAAACAGAAACTGCTCGTAACGGACAAGTGGAACGAGGTAAGCGCCATTGTTATCGACAACAACAACTGCATACGGTGCGGTAATTGTAAGAAGGTGTGTCCGGTAGAGTGCATAGACGTTGTCAAGGCCGAACTTATTGAGCAGGATGTAGAGGCTTAGACGTGCTGAAAAAATCCTTAAAGTATGTTATCATAGGTGACGGGCATGCAGGCAACAGCGCAGCAGAGACCCTGAGAAAAGGAAGTCCCGGTTCTGAGATAGTCATCATATCTTCCAAACCAACGCATTACTTCGATCACAGTCTTCTCGCAACTTTTTTGCTGGATAAGAAAGATATAACATCTCTGTATGTTTATCCGTATACATGGTACAAGGAAAACAATATCAGATTAAGACTTAATCAGACCATTACAAAGGTTATTCCTGACAAACACGAGCTTATTCTCGCGCATAACGAACGCGTGTATTACGATAGATTGCTGATAGCTTCCGGTGCAAAACCAAAATTACCTGAATCCCTGTCACGTTATAAAAGTCTACTTACCGTCTTTACGGATGCTGTTGATGCAATGAAACTCAGGGAAAGGCTTGGAACCTTCAAGCACATAACGATGGTTGGGGGGGACTGCATAGGATTGCATCTTGCTGGTGCCATGTTAAAGCTTGGAAAATCAGTTACTTTCGTTCTGAATGAATATAATTTCTGGCCTCTTGAGTTTGATGAAACAGTAAAGAGTAAGCTTATAGGATGCCTGAAAAAGAAGCACATCGAGGTCGTTGCAGACGATATGACGACAGAGATTGTAAAAGACGGTGCAGGGCTCAATGTTATGACCAAAAACGGTAAGATCATAAAGACAGACCTTGCATTTCTTACCTCGGGTATGGTCCCGAACATAGAATTCCTCGATGGCAGCGGTATAGATGTCCAGACGGGTATCCTTGTAGACGAATACATGCATACCAGTGCACAGGATATTTGGGCAGCAGGGGAGTGTGCCACCGTTTATTATCCGGAATTGAAGGATTACCGCCAGACAACCGGGGAGATCAACGCGAAGGCGCTTGGGAATATATCGGCGAGAAACATGCTTGATGAAAAAAAAGTGGTAAGCCTTGCGGAACCCGGCAAAATAACAATAGAAGGTGAAGACTTTATTACCTACGGGTGGAAAGGATTCTCAATTGACATATAAAAGAAGCCTGACAATCGAAATATGCGGCAGCTCGGGAGACAGGTCCCTTGCAGCTGGTGAAATACTGATCAAGACCCTTTCCGATATCGGGTATCATGTTATATCGTTCGATGCCTATCCTGCGGAGATTCGGGGCTTCGGGAAAACCGTAGCACACATGAGGGCAGGGAGGGAGTTCATGCTCAGCCTCAGCAGCAAGGTGGACATACTCGTATCGTTGAATGACCGGTATGCGATCGAGCAATTAAAAAATTTAAATGACGAAGGTGTGGTCATATTCGAT
>JAKAHI010000207.1 GCA_021815065.1 bacterium
CTCGATATATTATTGAGTATGGACATGGTGTTGTCCGCATAAAACGGGGATACGCCGGTAATAAGCCAATACAGCAATGAGCCGAGAGAAAACACATCTGATGCACTGCCGATGTTGTTCGAATTTATGTGTTCGGGAGACATGAATTCTGGTGAGCCGATAGCCGCTCCGCTCATGGTGATGCGTGTATCCGTCAGGATATGGGCGAGTCCGAAATCCGTAATCTTCATTTCCCCGAGGCTGCTGATGAGTACATTTTCAGGCTTGATATCCCGATGGACTATACCCAGCGAATGCGCGTGAGCGACGGCATCGCATACGATGTACGCCATGATGAGTGCCGCCTCCGGCGATATCTTTTTCCTCTCTTTGACCATGGTATCCTGCATGTGCCTGAGATCGTAGCCCTGGACATACTCGAGTACGATGAACGGCACTCCCTCGTGCTGAGCTATATCATACAGCGATACGATGCTCTTGTAGTTGAGCTTTGCTATAATCCGTGCCTCATTGATGAACCTCTGGATCAGGGTGCTGTCGGAGGTAAAGTGCGGGTACAGGATTTTTATTGCCACCTCGCGTTTCAGGACCGTATCGGTTCCGACATAGATAATGGCCATTCCCCCCCTGCCGAGTTCTTTTTTGAGGAGGTACCTGCCGGCTATCAATTGTCCTTCACCCGTATTCATACCGGGAAGTTTAGTAGGAATTTTTACCAAGATCAACGAGTTCCATTTCGTGCACTCTTAAATTGACTTTATTGGAAATACATTTTAACTTCAAGGAAGCAGGCGAGGGTGGCGGAACTGGTAGACGCGCCAGACTTAGGATCTGGTGGGATAACCGTAGGGGTTCAACTCCCCTCCCTCGCAAATAAAATAAACAGGAAGGTTAAGGATGAAGATTTTAGGCGTGGAAACTCAGAGCAGTGTAAAGAAAAAGGTATCGGTCATGGTACCAAAGGACTTTGTGCAGGATACCATATCCCACAAGATTGCAGAATTCCAGAAGAGTGCGAAGGTTCCGGGGTTCAGGAAGGGCAAGGTCCCGGAATCCGTCATAAAGAGCAAGTTTGAAAACGATATAAAATATGAGGCGGAGCTTGAGGTGATAGACCATACGATCAACAGTGCGATAGAGGAGTCGCATATAAAGGCTATCGGATCACCGGTAATCGAAAAAATAGATTATACGGGTGACGGCGATCTTACGTACACGGTTGTGGTCGAGAATATTCCGGAGTTAGAGAAGGTGGACTTCAAAGCCATAGAGTTGAAGAAGCTCCCGGTCCCGGAGGTAACGGAAGAACAGGTACAGGAAGCCCTGGTCAAGATTCAGAAACGGCTCGGTGTTTTGATGCCGCTGGAAGAGCAAAGGCCTTTACGCGAGAACGACCTGGCTTCTGTTAAATTGACGGAACTTGACAAGCAGGGCAAAGCCGGGAAAGTCAATGACGACCTTCTATGGGCGGTGAACGAAAAACTGGGAAAGAAATTCTACGACCAGATAATCGGTATGCTGACCGGCGAGAAGAGGAAGATCACGGTAGATGCAGCAAAGAATGTGCATTTCATGATAGAATTGAAAGCTATAAAGTATATCAAATATCCTCCCATAGACGATGAACTGGCAAAAACAAGCGGCACCTATAATTCGCTGGATGAGTTGAAATCCGCTTTAAAAAAGGATATAGAAGAAGAGATAGAAAGGATCAACAGGCTTATGTATCAGGATATGATCGTTGCGGCTTTACTGCAAAGGCACCCCCTGGAATTGCCGGGATCTCTCGTAAAGAAAGAGCTGGAACACATAGCCACTGAAGATGAAGAGCTGAAGAGGGCGTATGCCATGAACAATAAGCAGGAGATAGAGGAAAGGTTAAAACAGATCGATACCTATATACGTATAGGGCTGATGACGAGGATATATTTTGATGCAATCGGAAAGCAGGAAAACGTTGCCCTTAGCGATGACGAATTGAAATCCGAGATTGCACATATAGCGCACCACAACAACGAGACTCCCGAGCATATAACGGAAAAATTGAATAAAGACAACAGCATGGAGACGATCAAACAGCACCTGGTGAATGAGAAGGTTCTTGATTTGATCATGAAAAATGCCCAACTTATAGAGGAGAGGAAGGACAAATGATGCTTATACCTATGGTTGTAGAACAGACATCGAAAGGTGAAAGAGCCTACGACATATATTCCCGCCTGCTGAAAGAGCGAATCGTTTTTATCGGGTCTGCCATCGACGATGAACTTGCGAATATAGTCATAGCACAGCTTTTGTTCCTCGAATCCGAGGATCCGGATAAGGACATACAGTTGTACATAAATTCACCCGGCGGTGTCGTGACCGCAGGACTGGCAATATACGATACCATGCAGTACATACGTTCCAATATCACGACGATGTGCATAGGTCAGGCGGCCAGTATGGGAGCTGTTCTTCTTTCTGCGGGCGTCAAGGGTAAAAGGTTCGCCCTGCCGAATGCGAGGATTATGATCCATCAGCCATCGGGCGGGCTCCAGGGCAAGGCGTCGGAGATCGACATACATGCCAAAGAAATCCTGAAGCTGAGGGAAGAAATAAACAAGATTTTGAGTGCGCATACCGGACAACCTCTGGAGAGAATAGCCTCGGATACCGAGAGGGATTTCTTCATGGGTGGCGAAGATGCGATATCCTATGGTATAATAGACAGCGTGATAACAAAACGGGAAGAATTGAAAATAGGCGGAGGTAAGAGCATTGGTACTTAAAAAAGACGAAAGCGTATTGAAATGCTCTTTCTGCGGCAAGACGCAGAAAGAGGTTAAAAAACTTATTGCAGGTCCGAATGCTTTTATATGCGATGAATGTGTGGAACTGTGCAATGAGATAATCGCGGAAGATTACGAGACACAACAGGACACCCTGGGCATACGGAAGGCCGTTCCAAAACCCGGAGAGATAAAAGCATTCCTTGACCGGTATGTCATAGGTCAGGAAAAAGCCAAGAAGATAATATCCGTAGCTGTTCACAACCATTATAAACGGATAGATTCGCATCAGAAGAACGATGACGTGGAGATCCAGAAGAGCAATATTCTGCTTCTGGGCCCGACCGGAACGGGGAAAACGCTGCTTGCCCAGACTCTTGCGAAGTTTCTTGATGTGCCGTTCACCATAGCCGACGCAACAACCCTGACGGAAGCCGGATATGTCGGTGAGGATGTCGAAAACATCGTACTGAGTCTTATTCAGAATGCCAATTACGACATCAATAAAGCACAGAGAGGCATCGTTTACATAGACGAGATAGACAAGCTTTCAAGGAAAACAGATAGTCCTTCGATAACCAGGGATGTGTCCGGAGAGGGTGTGCAGCAGGCGCTTCTGAAAATCATAGAAGGTACAATAGCCAATGTTCCGCCGAAGGGCGGAAGAAAGCATCCCGAACAGGATTATTTCAGGGTAGATACCTCAAACATCTTATTTATATGCGGCGGTACGTTCGACGGTATCGAAAAGATCATCTCAAAGCGGATCGGTGTCAAATCCATGGGGTTCGGTGCGGACCTGAAAGGGGTCAGGGGAAAGAGCCTGACCGATATTCTCGGAATGGTAGAGACGGAAGACCTTATAAAATACGGTATGATCCCCGAATTCATCGGCAGGGTGCCGATTGTCGCCACCATGGAAGAGCTGACTGTCCAGGCGTTGATGGAGATACTGGTAAAACCGAGGAATGCAATCATCAAACAGTATCAGAAGCTGTTCTCCATGGAAGGTGTAAAACTGGTGTTCAGTCATGATGCAATAGAGTCGATAGCAAAAGAGGCCATCAGAAGAAAATCCGGCGCGCGCGGGTTGAGG
>JAKAHI010000208.1 GCA_021815065.1 bacterium
TGGGAGGTTATGTAAAAATGGTGGGAGAGAGCCTGGATGAAACAGATGACCCAATTCCACCGGAAGACCAGGCACGGAGCTATGCAACTCAGGCAAATTGGAAAAAATTGCTGATTCTTGTTGCCGGGCCTCTCTCGAACTGGATATTTGCCGTGTTTCTGCTGTGGATTGTATTTATGCGCGGAGTGCCCTACATGACGACGACCATCGGCGAAGTGAAGCAGGGAAGTCCTGCGTATTCCGCGGGCATTCAGAAAGGAGATACGATAGTACAGATAAACGGCGTGAAGGTAAACGAGTGGGATGCGATGAAGAAGATAATCGTCGGCAATGCCGATAAAAATATGGTCCTTACCATTCTGCGCGGTAACAAGCCATTCACGGTGAACGTGAAACCCAGAATGGAAACAGAAAAGGATATTTTCGGCGAGCCGGTAAAAACCCCCATTATCGGAATCATACCTGCGGGTGATTATGAAGTAAAAAAGAGCAATCCCGTTGCGGCGGTGTCCCTCGCAGGAAAGGAATCCGTGAGTATATCTTACCTTGTTGCACTATCCCTGGTTAAACTCGTTGAAGGAAAAATACCTACGAAAGACCTCGGGGGGCCCATACTGATAGCACAGCAGGCTGCGCACCAGGCGAAAAGAGGCATCGAAGCGCTCATGTATTTTATGGCACTTATCAGCATCAATTTTGCCGTCCTCAATATTCTGCCCATTCCCGTTCTGGATGGCGGTAATGTACTGTTTACACTCATTGAGGCTGCTATAAGAAAACCCATCAACAAGAAACTCAAGGTCGCCATATTACAGCTCGGTGTATTGTTTATAATCCTGCTGACCGTATTTGTTTTTTACAACGATATAAGCAGAATTATAACTTCGCATCATTAGCCATGCTCGGACTCGTCATAGACACCGCATTGGGTTACCTTGGTTTAGGTATTGCGCATGATGCAGAGCTGCTCTCGTACGTTGTTATGGAAAAACCATCTACCGTAACAAGCCTTGCAGTCCCGGCGATTAAGGATCTGCTCGAATCGACAGGCCATAAAAAAGAGCAGCTCGATGAAATTATCGTTGCAGCGGGTCCGGGCTCATTTACCGGTTTGAGGACAGGGTTAAGCCTTGCCAAGGGCCTGGGTATGGCACTTGATATACCGCTTGTGCCCGTATCAACCCTCGATGCGATGGCGTACACCGTACAGAAGGCAGACGGTGTTCTTGCCGCTGCGATAGACGGAAAAAACAGCACTCTGTATCTGGCAGAGTATACGTACCGCGGAGGTGTATTGCAAAAAACGGTATCTGAAATGGTCCTGAAAGCCGGTGAAGGCGGATACCACAGACCGGGTCATGCTTGTATTGTCGGGTGGGGTGTTGAGCAGTATGAAGGTATGTTGAAAAAAATATATACGGAGGGCATGGACCTGCATAAACTTGATGTCCTGCAGATGGGCGGAGCCCTTGTTCATATTGCCCATGGAATGCTGTATGATGCAAAACCGGTATCTGCGGCAACCTTTATACCCCGGTATCTCAGAGAACCGGATGCAAAAACAAAAAAACAATTAAAGGTGGTTTATGAAAAAGATAAAGCAGTTTAAATCACAGGAAGAGATTACAGATCTCCTGCACGGAGCTGGTTACATATCCAGCGAGGACATATCGACCGCGGTCTATATTGCATCGCTGTTATCAAAGCCATTGCTTGTGGAAGGGCAGCCGGGCGTCGGAAAAACAGAGCTTGCAAAGGCCATTGCGAAGTCGCTCGATCTCGAACTGATACGACTTCAGTGTTACGAAGGCATCGATGATACGAAGGCAATCTACGAGTGGGAATATTCGAAGCAGCTCCTCTATGCCCAGCTTCTGAAAGACAAAATCGACGACATCTTAAAAGGTACCACGGGTCTTTCCCCTGCTATGGATAAATTGAAAAAATTCAACAGCACTTTTTTTTCTGAAGAATTCCTGATCAAGCGCCCTTTGCTCCGGGCAATATCCTCTCCAGCCCCCGTTGTCCTTCTCATCGACGAGGTCGATAAGTCCGAACCGTCGTTCGAGGCGCTTTTGCTCGAAGTGCTGAGCGATTATCAGATTACTATCCCCGAGATAGGAACCATAAAAGCGAAGTCCATCCCCTTCGTTCTTCTGACGAGCAACAACGCACGGGAGCTTTCCGACGAACTTAGACGCAGGTGTATATACCTTTACATGAATATGCCGGACAGCGCGAGGCAGATGGAGATAATAAAGGCGAAGCTCCATGGAATCGTGCCTGAGGACTTTCTCGGTACGATAAACGGTATGCTCTCTCTCATCAACGCACAGGATTTAAAGAGGCCGCCCAGCCTTTCCGAGATCATCGACTGGTCTGTATCCATGGCATCGGCGGGTCTGGGAAAGAGTGAGGTGTCTCTCTCTTCGCTCGGCAGTCTGCTCAAGGACAGCGCGGATCAAAAGAAGGCATTCAACGCGTTATGGAAGTCAAAGAATCAATAAAGTTTACCGCAAAGATATATAATTTTCTCTCGGGCCTCGGCATGCCGGTATCGCCTGTTGAATTTGCACAAACCGTCTATAGCATCGAACAGGCAAAACCAAAAACCTATGAGACCCTGAAGAGGATCATTGTTCCCATCATGGCAAGAAATAAAGAGCAGCATCTCCTGCTCCTTCAGATCATCGATTTCCTCCTGAATACCTCTGAGGATTGGGAACACTTCGGTGATTCTATGGGAATAAAGCATATCGATCCGTTTATCCTTCAGGAATCCGCCCCGACCATTGCGAAAATATTGGATTGGGTTGCTCATCCCGAACTTTTTTATAAACGCCTGCAGGAGCTCTATCTGGAACTTCATGACCGTTATCAACAGAGGATGGAGAACTCGGGTTACATGCTTCTTGCCGAAGCACTTGAGCTCGACAGGCCCGAGAAGGAACTCGTTGTCCTCGGCAAAGCGCTCGAACTTGCGGGGTGGTGTCCGGAAGACATTACCGGCATCATTTCAGCCATAGAAAATATGCTCACCTTTATACGGCGGAACATATCGGAGTTTATCCTGCATGCTTCGAAGGTTGCCGGAGTGACGGGGTTGCTTCACGGTAATGAGCCGAAGTCCGGAGAAAAGGAATTGTGGAACATCCCGCTGTCTTTTTTATCGAAAAAAGATATTGAAACAATCAATCAGTTAATCAGGCGTATGGCCCTTCATCTCCGCGACGATATCAAAAGGAGACAGTACGGTATTGCTACAAGGGATATTTCGATACGGCAGACCTTCAGGCTCAATGCCGGCAGGGATATGCTTATCCAGCTTGGCTACGGCAAGATCAAAAAACTTGAGTCCCCCCTTATCGTACTGTGCGATATATCGGGTTCGATGCGTAATTATGCACGGTTTTTTATGCAATTCATATCGGTTGTCAAAGATACATTCAAAAAGCTGAAAGTCTTTGTATTCGTGTCCGGTATCGAAGACGTTACCCAGCTTGTCAGAACAAAACCGGCGGATGAACTTGTAGACAGGATATTCGCGGATTACCGTGAGGCAAGGACATATACCGATTACGGCAATGTGTTCCGGCAGTTTACCGGCAAGTATCTTGGCTTAATCACTTCAAAAACACGATTGCTCATCATCGGTGACGGCAGGACAAATTATCAGTATCCTGGTGACGAAGAACTCGAATTGCTGAAGAAAAGGGTAAAAGACATACTCTGGTTTACGCCGGATGAACAGTATTCATGGTTTACCGGTGACAGCGAGATGAACCTGTACAGCCGTTATACGGACGAACTGTTCGTGGTAAGGAC
>JAKAHI010000209.1 GCA_021815065.1 bacterium
CGATCTAGAACAGCGTGCCAATATATATGCCCGAACGACCTTATGGTGCTGGACAGGGAGAAGATGAAGGCCTTCAACAGAGAGCCGGAGATGTGCTGGGAATGCTATTCATGCGTAAAAATATGTCCTCAGCAAGCAATTGACGTGAGAGGATATGCGGATTTTATGCCCCTGGGTGCCAGTGTAACACCCATGCGAGGTTCACAGGATATTATGTGGACGGTAAAATTCCGTAACGGAACTATCAAGAGGTTTAAGTTCCCGATAAGAACAACAGCAGAAGGGGAAGTTAAGCCGTACGCAGATTTCAAGCCGGGTTCAGATGATCTCAAGAGCCCATTGCTTGTGACTGAGCCGGATTCATTGGGATTAGCTCAACTTTCAGTACCAAAGAAGTAAGGAGGAAGACATGGATAATTTTGAAACGATAGAAGTAAATACGGATTTATTGATTGTGGGCGGCGGCATGGCAGCATGCGGTGCTGCCGTTGAAGCGTCCTACTGGGCAAAGAAAAACGGTTTAAAAGTAACGCTGGTCGACAAGGCTGCGATGGAGAGAAGCGGTGCAGTTGCAATGGGTCTTTCTGCCATCAACACCTACATCGGCATTAAGGACGGCGCAAACTCGCCCGAGGATTTTGTCAAGTATGTAAGGAACGACCAGATGGGAACTGTAAGAGAAGATCTTGTGTATGATATTGCACGGCACGTTGATTCCACGGTTCACCTGTTTGAGAAATGGGGATTGCCTATATGGAAGGATGAAAAAGGGAGTTATGTCCATGAAGGCAGATGGCAGATCATGATAAACGGCGAGTCATACAAGGTAATCGTGGCAGAGGCAGCAAAGAGCGCACTTGGTATGGACAACGTCTATGAGAGGATATTTATCGTCAATCTTCTTACGGACGAAAAGAACCCCAATAAGATAGCAGGGGCGGTTGGATTCAGTGTGAGAGAGAACAAATTCTACGTGTTCAAGGCCAAGGCAGTTATGGTTGCAGCAGGCGGTGCTGTACATATATTCAGGCCAAGGTCAACCGGTGAAGGCTTCGGCAGGGCATGGTACCCGCCATGGAATTCAGGTTCAAGCTATGCAACGATGCTGCAGGTAGGCGCAGAGATGACCCAGATGGAAAGCAGATTTATACCTACAAGGTTCAAGGACGGATATGGTCCGGTAGGCGCATGGTTCCTGCTCTTCAAGTCAAGGGCGACAAACGCGTTTGGTGAGGATTACTTGCAAACACAGGCAGAAGAGATCAAGAAATGGGAGCCGTATGCAAGTGCAAAACCGGTTCCAACACCCCTCCGTAACCATCAGATGATTACAGAGCTCAGAGAAGGAAGAGGGCCGGTTTACATGAGAACAGAAGAGGCCATAAAGAAGATTACGGACACCACCCCGGGTACGGACAAAGACAAAAAGAAGAGATTGAAAGAGCTCGACTCAGAGGCATGGGAAGATTTTCTTGATATGACGATAACCCAGGCAGGCCTATGGGCATCGATGAATATCTCACCCGAGGAAAAACCTTCCGAGATTATGCCTTCAGAGCCGTACTTTATCGGTTCGCATGCGTCATGTGCAGGCGCATGGGTGAGCGGTCCTGCTGATATTGCACCAAAAGAATACACATGGGGCTATAACAGAATGAGTACCGTAGAAGGACTGTTTACGGCAGGTGACGGTGTAGGTGGTAATGCCCACAAATTCTCATCCGGGTCATGTACAGAAGGCAGGATTGCCGGTAAAGAAGCAATAAGATTCATAAAGGATCACCCCGAGGCTCCAACGGTAGATCCGAAGAAGATTGAGACATTGAAAGAAAAAACATATAAACCGCTCAAAACGTTTGATCAGTTCAAGACTCTATCGAGCGATTCGAACATCAACCCGAACTATATCAAGCCAAAAATGTTCTTATTCAGACTGAACAAGATTATGGACGAGTATGTTGGTGGAACATCAACATGGTATACAACCAACAAACCCATGCTCGAAAGAGGGCTTGAATTACTTACCATGCTCAAAGAGGACTCCGAAAAGCTTGGCGCAGAAAACCTGCATGAGCTTATGAGGGCATGGGAGAACTACCACAGACTATGGACAGCAGAAGTCCATCTGAGGCACGTAATGTTCAGAGAAGAGACACGGTATCCTGGTTACCTGTATAGATCGGACTTCCCCAAGATCGATGAAGTTAACTGGAAGGTATTTGTTAACTCGAAATGGGATCCACAGACAGGGAACTGGCAGATGATGAAGAAACCGGTAGTAAAGATAGTACAGTAAGTGAACAATTAAAATTTGCAGCAGGGGCAGGGTAATCCTGCTCCTGCGCAGACTACGTTATCACGCCGGTGCACTGACAAAACATGCTCGGTACATAGGCTGGTAATAAGAGGTAATTATATCTATGACTAATGACAATAAAAGTGTGTGTGTAGTCGGTGGAGGGATCAGCGGGATGACAACAGCCATAGAAGCTGCAGAAGTAGGCTATGAAGTATATCTTATAGAAAAGTCCCCTTCCCTCGGAGGCAGGGTGGTTCAGATGAACCAGTATTTTCCTAAGCTTTGTCCTCCGCAATGCGGTGTTGAAATAAACTACAAGAGAATAAGGGTAAATCCAAAGATTCGGTATTTTACCCTCGCAGAGGTTGAAAAGATTTCAGGCACACCGGGGAATTTCGACGTAACGATACGTTTAAACCCGCGGTATGTAAATGATAAATGTACGGCATGCAACAAATGTGTCGAGGTGTGTCCTGTCGAGCGATCAAGCGATTACAACTACGCTATGGATAAAACAAAGGCTATTTACCTCGCACACGAGATGGCCTTCCCGATGAAGTACGTAATCGACGACAAGGTTTGTCTGAAAGAACAGTGTGCAAAGTGTGTAGCTGCGTGTAAGTACGATGCAATTGAATTATCCATGAAGCCGAAGACGTTCAACGTCAACGTAGGCTCTGTTGTGCTGGCAACGGGATGGTCGCCATATGATGCTGCAAAGATAGATAATCTTAAGTATGGAATTTATAAAAACGTCGTGAGGAATGTAGAAATGGAAAGGCTTGCCGCACCGAACGGACCTACAAAAGGCAAGATCCTGAGACCATCCGATAAAAAAGAGATAAAGAGCATAGCCTTTGTGCAATGCGCAGGGTCGAGGGATGAAAACCATCTTGCCTATTGTTCATCCATTTGTTGTCTTGCATCAATGAAACAGGCAACGTATGTCAGGAGTCAATATCCGGATGCAGATATTTATATCTTTTATATCGATATAAGAGCAACGGGCAGGTTTGAGGATTTTTATACAAAGGTTCAAGCCGACAATAAAATATCCTTTATAAAGGGCAAGGTTGCAAAAATTACAGAAGACGCTGCTACAAAATCGCTTACCGTGGTAGCAGAAGATATCCTTTCGGGACAAAAGATTTATAAAACGGTAGACATGGTTGTGCTGGCAACCGGTATGGTGCCGAATGGCATGAAGTCGCCGATGCCGGCGGATATTGTTTATGATGAATTCGGATTTATTGTTGCCGATCTTCAGTCACCAGGAATCTATACGGCGGGCTGCGCAAAGAAACCTGCGGATGTAGCAAGCTGTATTCAGGATGCAACCGGTGCAGCACTGAAGGCCATTCAAATATTTGTTTAGGCGCGGGCAAGGCAATTGGGAGGTATAAAGCGTGGATAAAAAATTAGGCGTATATATATGTTCGGGTTGTGATATCGGCGAATCGGTTGATGTAGATAAACTTCTCACCGTTGCTCAGGGAGAACAAAAAATACCGGTTTGT
>JAKAHI010000210.1 GCA_021815065.1 bacterium
AGAACGATAGTGGTGGCTTGTTCGAAGAATGCCCTGAGAAGTTTTGCTATATCTTTGGATTCATTTTTTTCCGTCAGCGATGTAAACCCTACAATATCCGCAAACAGGATTGTGGTCCTGTCAGCAGTCTGTACATTCCACATCTCCGAAGGATTGTTTTTAATCATGTCGAGCAGGCCTGAAACAGCTTCAATAGGTACGAACCTTTTGATCTGATCCGACAGGTTCATTTCATCGGTAATCTTTTTGGTGAGCCGTTCGTGAGCAACATTGAGTGCGAGAAGGTTCGCCATCATGGTCAAAAAATTAAGCTGTTCCTCATTGAAGGGAGTCTGACTGACCCTGCGGTCCGCATAGAGCGCCCCGTAGACATGATCTTTTTCCCAGATAGGGGCACAGAGTGCGGAACTTATACCCATATTCTGAATCGTACGGTCTCCGGTAAATCTCATATCTGCAGCGGCATTTTGTACAAGCAACCCCGCCCTGTTTTTTATAGACCGGCCGAGTATGTTGGAACTTATGCCCCGGATGCCGGGTCCGTCCTTTCCGTTGGAGGCCTCCAGCACAAGTTCGCCGGTTTTTTCGTCGATAAGTACGATTGCCCCGTATTCAGCCTTTATAGCATCACATACCGATTGCAGGGTCTTTGCAGATAAGCTGTTCAGGCCGGTTGCATAGATACTTTCCCGCGCTGCTGAAAACAGTACGTCCAGATAAATGTTGTTGAGAAGCGACGGCGACCCTGCTATGGTATCAAGTTCTTGTGCGGAAACCTCTTTGATCGTCGTAAGATCATTGTCATGAAAAACAAGCACAACACTGCCTGCCGTGATTTCATCCTTGTCATGCAGCCTTGTTCTTCCCTGGACTTTTTTATTGTTCAGGATTGTGCCGTTGGAGCTGCCGTTGTCATAAAGATAGTATCCGTCCGGTTCCTTTTTTATGACAAAGTGGTCCCTTGAAACACTCGCGTCAAGAAGGGGCAGGTCATTGGACGGAAGCCTGCCTGCACTGACACTTTCCCTGTCTATTTTGTAAACCGTTTCATTCGGGCTGCCTTTATATCTATAAGACAGTGAGGGCATCTGATGCGATCAAATAAGGATGAATGCGTACAGGAGAGCGTTTACCGCTGACAGGGCAATCGCGCTCTTGAGATATCCGCCGCCTTCGCTCAAGGGGGTGCGCCGCAAGAAAAGAAGGAGGAGCGACGACATAAGCAGGCTCAGCACGGTTAACAGTATTCCTGCCTGAAACACGGGATAAACGACCCACGGGGGGATTAGCCCGGCATAGACATACCGCATACCGGTGAGTATGAAGACCAACGGTCCTGCGATAATGCTTATGAGCGGAAGCAGGATGAGGGAATTCAGGGTTTTGATTGCCGGTTCGGGGATGGTCATGGGCTTGCCGCATTTCTCGCATTGCTGTTTTGTGTCCTGCTGGTAACCGCACCACGGACATACCGATTTAATGGTCCTTCTCGTGATCTGGGTCTGGGTCAGCGTTGCATTATGAAGAGACACGCCTTCCATCTCGGATTCTCTCATGTCCGCATTGCTCAGATTCGCACTGCTGAAATCAGCGGAAGAGAAGACGCTGTTGTTCATGATTGCACCGGACAGGTTCGTTTCTTTGAATACGGCTTTTGTTGCCATCGTGTGGCTGAGAATGACGCCTTTCATGTTTGCCATGGAGAAGTTCGTGTTGGTGCACGATGCGTGCGACATACTTGACCTCTCCAGGATTGAACCCGTCAGTATGGCATTGTCCAGTTTTGCATAGTCGAGGATCGCCCCTGAAATCTGGGCATAATCCAGTTGGGAACTTTCGAGGTTTGCACCCCTTAAATTCGTGTCCGTAAGATTGATATTGTTCATCTGTGCCGATGTGATGACAGCTTCGGACATGTCGAGCCCCGATAGATTGAGATTGCGCAGGTCGCTCGAAGGCATAAACACCTTTCTCAGCGAGACACCGGCAAGAAGAGCCTTTTGTATGTTCGTACCCTTTAAGGTTGCCCCGGAAAAATCCGTGCCCCGAAGGTCGGATTCCGAAAGATCGGATGATTCTATATTTGCGTTCACAAAGCTTGATCTATACAGGAGTGCTTTGTTGAGCTTGATACCCGGTGCCCTGACAGCATCAAAGGTTGCCTCTTTCCCGTTTATACCGGTAAGTACAGCCCTTCCCATCTGGCATCCGGTAAAATTGGTTTCCTCAAGTGTTGCCGCAGACAGATTTGATTCTTGCAGGTTTGAGCCGGAGAAGTTCGCGTTTCTCGCGTCGGTCTTTGTCAAATTTGCCCCCTGCAGGTTTGCGGATTTGAGTGATGCCCCGATGAGCTTTGCCTCCTGTATCACACAGAACGACAGGTCGGTATTGTCAAGCACGGCATCCGAGAGGTCGGCCCCGGACAGATCTGAATTTCTCATCTTGATACCTTTAAGATTAAGCCCCCTCAGATTTTCTCCCGACAGCTTTATACTCGAAAGCTCCATGGCTTTATCTTTGTGGTCGGCTATGTACTTAATTAATTCATCCCGTGTCATTAGCGCTCTTGTATATAAGAATTATGTAAAAAATGCAAGCACAATAGAAAAAATCTGCAATCTGTAAGCGATCTGTAAGCAAGCATGTCATACGATTATAATAAAGAGAAAAAAATGGAAGGTATAATAAGATTATAATTTGTAAAGCAGCTTGACGATGTTCATATATTTTGATATAGTAGAAACAATGGGAATAAGAAGGTGACCTATGGCTACAAAAAGTATTATGGTTAAATCATTTTTGATGTTTTTTTTGTTAGGTTTGCCACTGAGCAGCGTATCGTATGGACAACAGTATGTAAGCCAGGGTGCGTGGGCAGTTGGATTGGTACGCGGGCTTGGCTGGGAGGCAAAGGGTATTCCGCAGCAGGCAACAGTAACGGATTATTTCGATCTTCTTTCAGGCAGGAACTTTATTACGGTTAATCTGGGGGATTACAAGACAAGACTCGGTGTTTTACCGGACACCATAACATACAATGTCAGTGTGCAGCACAGCGGCAGGTACCGTCTTATAGCCTATGTCTATGGGAACCCGCTTATGTTTACCATAGACAATCAGCCAACTGCATCCTCAACGCTTTCAAGCGGCTGGAATTATGAAGATATGGGTGAATTTATCTTAAAGAGAGGCGTTCATAAGCTCAGTATTACGATACCGCAGGGCGGTTCTATCAATGCGCTCTATTTGAGTTCGTATGCCGAGAATGCGATCCAGCCGGAAGGCGGATGGGTGGTAAACAAAGCCCTTGATTACGGGACAGAGGCAAGGACCATGGCCATGGCAACGGATGTGGCCGGTCAGCTGCCGGTCCGCGCACAGATACCTTCAGCGATAAGGGCTGGTCAGAATGTGCGTGAATTTATCTTTCAGGCCCCGGCAGACCCCGTCGTAAACTTTGCCATGGCATTCCCCGGGCCATCAAAAGGATATGTCATGGTGGATAGTTCAATCGTTCTCTCTTATGATACGTCTGCTGAGCGGACATTTCAGATAAGCTTGAAGGCGATCAACCTCTCACAGGGGCAGCACATGGCATACCTGAAGGTTTTATCCGGGCAGATGCCCGATTCTTTTATTATAAACCAGCATAACGATACGCCGGGTGCTTGCGTGTCGCTGATGAGAACAAAGGGATTTACTATGGGGGCTTCGAATCAATACGTTCCTCTGAATATTGCCCAGGCATCGTTGGGAAATATTATCGCGCAGGTAACGAAAAAGTCACCCACGGCACTTTCTCTGGAAGCAA
>JAKAHI010000211.1 GCA_021815065.1 bacterium
CCGTTGCTCGATATCGTGCTGCTGCCGTTGATTGTAGTATCCCTTGTTTTCCGCTGCGTAACGGGCATAAGAAGGTTCCTTTACCTTCAGGGTATCCTCAACTCGTACCGGGCGAAAAGCCGTATCATATCCGTCGGCAACCTTACGGTCGGGGGCACGGGAAAGACGCCGATGGTCATCTACCTGAACACGCTCCTTACCGGGAAAAGACTTGCAGTTGTCTCAAGGGGCTACGGTTCCAAAGGCAGGGGAACCAGGATTGTTTCGGACGGTAAAAACATTCTCCTGGGTGCAGAGTTGTGTGGCGACGAACCGTACCTTATAGCGAAATCCATTCCCGGTGCGGTTGTTGCCGTGGGAGCAAAAAAAGCACAGGTCATACGTTTTGTCGAGCAGCAGTATAGTCCGGACATTATTATACTGGATGACGGCTTCTCCCACCTCAAAGTGAAACGGGATCTGGACATCGTGCTGATTGACGGAGAGAAAGGTTTTGGGAACGGGCACCTCCTGCCTGCGGGCCCTCTCCGGGAACCTCCGGGAGCGATGCGCCGTGCAGACAGTATCGGGGTAAAAGGGGAAGGGCACACGGTTGAAAATCAGATCGAAAAATATGCGCCGCTTGATAAGGTCTTTCATTTTGCGTACCGCTTCAAGGGGATAAAAACTATCCGTCAAGACGCGGAAGTGGATGCGGGTACCCTGAAAAACCAGAAAGTGCTGGCGGTTGCCGGTATAGCATTCCCGGACAGCTTTTTCCGTATGCTTGAAGCGGCCGGCGTTCACCCGGCAAACTGTATAGCTGAGCCGGACCACAGCACCTATGATAAAAATAAGCTTCGCATGCTCACGGAACGGTTCAGCCCGGATGCGGTAATAGTAACCGCAAAGGACGCGGTGAAGATAAAGGACATAGAAAGGGACGAAGCGGTGCAGTGGTTGTACGCAGACATAGCAATCTCAGAGGCCAGGGAAAATCTGAAAAACATACTCCGGAAGAAAGGTTTTCTGCCATGATCAAAAAAATCAGGCATTTTTTGGAATATAAAGTCGTTCGTGCGCTCATCCTTTTCTTGAATATGTTTTCAGAAAAACAAATCGCATCGATTGCGGCGTTCTTCGGATTTTTGTGGTACAGGATAGACGCCAGGCACCGCGCGATAGCGAAAACAAACATAGGATACGCATTCCCCGCGATGTCCATGGAGAACAAGTCCAGGATTTTACAAGAAAGCTACAAAAACACAATAAAGACATTCATTACATTTCCCCGGATCGCGGATTTTGACGCAGAGAGCATCAAAAAGACATTCGAATTCCAATGCGAAGAATACTACGACGAGGCTGTCAAAAGAGGGAAGGGCGTGTTCCTGCTGACCGGGCATCTTTGCAACTGGGAATTTGCGGCAGCAGCGCACAGCATAAAGCACGGAGGTCTTGTGGCAGTGGCAAAAGACATCCACAACCCCTTCATCGACAGTTACATAAAGGCTTTGCGCAAAAGTGCGCTTATAGATGTTGTAAGGCCGCGCAATGCAGTTTTCCGACTCCTCCGGAGCCTGAAGCAGGGAAAAACAATCGCCATGCTCCTCGATCAAAACACCCTGCGCCATGAGGCGGTATTCGTCAGTTTCTTCGGCAGACCCGCGGCAACACAGTATGCAATGGCGCTGATGGCTTTAAAAACGGGCGCTGCCATTGTTCCGGGGTTTATAAGCCCTGATCCCGTAAACAACAGGTACGTTATACGGTATGAAAAGCCAATCTATGTCGACGGTATCCAGGACAAGGAAAAGGCAGCGGAGAAGTTAACCCAGCAGTTTACAACGATCCTGGAGGACCAAATCAAAAGGGTTCCCGGACAATGGTTCTGGGTGCACAACAGGTTCAAAACCACACTTTGACGGCAAGAGGATAGCAGAAAACTCATAAAGACCGCAGGCAGCAGCATGAAAAAGAAAACAAAGAAAAAGTTGTACGAAATTTCCCTCGCAGCGGCAGGTATACTGGTTGTTGCCGCTTCGGTGTTTCTCTATTTTCTCTACGTGAAGATAACCGAGGTTTTTATTTCAAGAGGGTTCCCTTCGCCGTCCATCGTCTACGCTTCTCCCGCGTTCATACAAAACGGCATGGGTATGTCCGTACAATCGCTGCAGGATAAATTGAATACACTCGATTATCATGAGACAGGCGCTGCGCCTGTGAAGCAGGGTAGTTATTCGGTGTCCGGCAATGCTGTTTATGTGTATACCAAAAAATTTGCCATGCCGGCCTATACCATAGAGCCAGTGCAGGCCCGTATACCGGTATCCGGCGGCACGGTATCCGGTATGACCGATTTCAGCGGCACTGCGATAAGCAGCATCGAACTGGAACCCGAACAGCTTGCGGTATTTTTCGGGGATGATTTTAAAATGCGTATCCCGGTAGCTCTCCCCGCAATGCCGGATGACCTTCTCAATGCAGTCATTGTTACGGAGGATGCGCGGTTCTTTGAGCACGGGGCCATAGATATAAACGGCATATTCAGGGCCATGATTACGGATATTGCGTCCATGAGCATACAGCAGGGAGGCAGTACCATAACGCAACAGCTTGTAAAAATACTTTTTCTCAGTAATGAACGCACCTTCAAAAGGAAGTTCATGGAAGCGATCATGGCGATAATGATAGCCCACCGGTTTACAAAGGCGCAGATACTCAATGCATACCTGAACGATGTTTATCTTGGCCAGGATGGACACATCAGTATTGTCGGTATGGGGGCAGCAGCCAAATATTATTTTTCGAAGCCTGTTGCAAAGCTGACCCTCGCACAATGCGCTATGCTTGCAGGACTGATCGCATCGCCGAACCGGTTCTCGCCGATCTACGGCGGGGAAGAGGCCATGAAAAGAAGGGACTATGTCCTTTCCAGGATGATGTTGTACCATGTGATCACCAGCAGTGAGTATCAGACCGCGCTCGGCGAGCCCATTACGGTAGAAGTTTCGCCGGTACACGTTAAAAAAGCGCCGTACTTTGTGGATTATATAGAGGGCCAGCTTTCAGAAAATTTTTCAAAAGAACTGTTAACGACGGACGGCTTAAGAATTTTTACAACGCTCGACCCGGATGTGCAGTCTATGGCCGAGAAAGCTATGAGAGAAGCACCGGCATCGCTTGAAGGTGCCATGGTCGTCCTGCAGCCGCAAACAGGCTATGTGCTGGCCATGATAGGCGGCAGGGATTATAACAAAAGTCAGTTCAACCGGGCTGTTCTGTCGAGAAGACAGATCGGCTCGTGCGTCAAACCTTTTATCTATATGCTTGCGTTTGAAACGATGGCGAAAGACGGCTTTTCCCAGATTACAACCATTGATGATGCGCCGTTGAAGATGGAAACCGGTGCAGGAGAATGGGAGCCGCAAAACTATGACAAGCGGTTTTTAGGGTATATGACCGCGCGCTATGCCTTGCAGCACTCGATCAATGTACCCGCGGTAAAGGTCTCGATGGATGTGGGTATTGAAAAGATTTCGGGATTGCTCGAACTGCTCGGACTGGGCTCGGATATTCCGGCATTTCCGTCTATTGCCCTCGGCAGTACAGCGACATCACCGCTGGACCTGAGCCGGGCATATACGATATTTTCCAACAACGGGTATGAACCCGTAACACCGGTAAGTATAAGGGCTGTCACGGATATGGATAATAATACTGTCTATAAAACGGAACTGCAATTCAAACCTGTGGGCAGCGAACAGGCATGTTATGTCGTTACGAATGTGCTTCTTGGAAATGAGACAGAAGGCACGGGCAGGGGG
>JAKAHI010000212.1 GCA_021815065.1 bacterium
CCTATATCAATGTCGATCCGGGAACAATGAACCCGTATCAGCATGGAGAGGTGTTTGTCACCGAAGACGGAGCAGAGACAGACCTCGATCTCGGCCATTATGAACGGTTTACCAATATCAGCATAACGCATTCCAACAACGTTACCGCAGGACAGGTCTACGACACGGTCATCAATAAAGAGAGGAAGGGCGAGTACCTCGGCGGAACGGTACAGGTCATTCCCCATATAACGGATGAGATTAAACGCAGGATAAGGGAAAATGCCAAGGGCAAGGATATCGCCATCATCGAGATCGGCGGTACCGTAGGTGACATCGAGAGCCTCCCGTTCCTTGAGGCGATACGGCAGCTCAAAAAAGATGTCGGCCCCGAGAATGTTTTGTATGTGCATCTTACCCTGGTGCCCTATATCAAGGGTTCTGGAGAACTCAAAACCAAGCCCACGCAGCACTCCGTAAAAGAACTCAGGGCGATAGGGATTCAACCCGATATCCTCCTCTGCAGGACAGACCGGCATATCGATAAAGACCTGAAGGCGAAGATTTCACTCTTCAGCGATGTGGATCAAGACGCCGTGATCGCCGCCATAGACGTGGAATCCATATACGATGTCCCGGTCGAATTCCACAACGAGGGGCTCGATGAAAAAATCATCGAGAAGCTCCACATCTGGACGGGCGCTCCGGACCTTTCAAGATGGGAGTCCCTGTCGAAGAAGACCGCTGGCATCAAGGATGAGGTGACCATCGGTATTGTGGGCAAATACGTTCATTTGAGAGACTCGTATAAAAGTCTTCATGAGGCACTGACACATGGAGGTATTGCCAACAGCGTAAAGATCAACCACCGGTACATAGACTCGGAAGAGATAGAGAAGGAAGGCCCTGCAAAGTTTTTAAATGAGGTCGACGGCATCCTCGTCCCCGGAGGTTTCGGCAACAGGGGAATAGAGGGTAAGATACTCGCCGCAAAGTATGCGCGGGAAAAGAAGATACCGTACTTCGGGATATGTCTGGGCATGCAGATCGCCGTTATTGAATTTGCGCGCCACGTACTTGGCATAAAAGACGCAAACAGCAGCGAGTTTGATCCCAAAACAAAAAATCCGGTCATAGACCTGATGCCGGAACAAAAAAACAGCAAGCAGCTCGGCGGCTCCATGCGACTGGGCGCCTATGAATGCAAGATCAAGTCCGGTACACACGCGGCAAGGGCTTATGGTAAAGAAATCATATACGAAAGGCACAGGCATAGATACGAATTCAACAACGACTACAGAGAGGATTGCATAGCGAAGGGCATGGTTATAAGCGGTGAATACCCGGAAAAGAAGCTGGTCGAAATCATAGAGTTGAAGAACCATCCGTGGTTTCTTGGCTGCCAGTTCCACCCGGAGTTCAAGTCAAGGCCCATTACCCCCCATCCTCTTTTTGTTCAATTCATCAAGGCCTCTGCGAAAAAAACCGGAAAGAGATGAATACACCATGCCGGTAACGGTCAAAACGCTAAACATAAACGGACTCAGGATCGGCGGGAACAACAGGGTTGTTCTCATTGCCGGCCCGTGCGTCATAGAGAGCGAAACCCTGACGATGCGTATCGCCGGACAGCTCAAATCCATCACATCAGAGCTGGGCATTGAGCTTATATTCAAGGCGTCGTATGACAAGGCGAACAGAACGTCCATTAACTCATTCAGGGGCCCGGGCCTGAAAAAAGGACTTGAAATTTTAGCAAAGGTAAAAACAACGTACAACCTTCCGATACTTTCGGACGTTCACAGTACGGAGCAAATAGAGCCTGCAGCACAGGTCCTGGATATAATCCAGATACCGGCCTTTTTGAGCAGACAGACGGACCTGCTGGTTTGTGCAGGAGAAACAGGCAGGATCGTAAATATAAAAAAGGGGCAATTCATGGCACCCTGGGACATCAGGCACGCAATCCAGAAGATTGAATCAACCGGGAACCATAAGATAATTTTGACCGAACGCGGGTACACCTTCGGTTATAACATGCTGGTGAATGATTTCCGCGTCATACCCATTATGAGAGATTTTGGTTATCCCGTCGTATTCGATGCTACACACAGCGTGCAGTTGCCGTCCGCTGCAGGAGGTGTTTCCGGCGGACAGAAAGAATACATCGAAGTGCTTGCAAAAGCAGCTGCTGCTGTCGGTATCGACGGTCTCTTTCTCGAGGTGCACCCGCATCCTCAAAAAGCCCTGAGCGACGGCGCGAACTCGCTGCGGTTGGACAGGTTAAGGAAATTATTGAAGACCATAAAGGTGATAGATGAAATCGTCAAAAAAGATTGATGTTCTCAAAGAAGCGAAAAAGGTACTGAAGATAGAAGCCGATACGGTCAGCAGGCTTATAAACCATGTCGACGGACAATTCTTGCTCGCGGTAGATGCGATCCTTGCCACAAAGGGCAAAGTGGTCATAACCGGCATCGGGAAATCGGGACTCGTGGGACAAAAGATTGCATCGACAATGACAAGCACCGGTACACCCACGTACTATCTGCATCCGTCCGAGGGAGCACACGGGGACCTCGGCATACTGGATAAGGACGACATTCTGATAGCGCTATCCAACAGCGGCGAATCGGAAGAGGTGCTGAAGATCATCCCTTTTGTCAAAAGGCTCGGGATAAAACTTATAGCCATTGTCGGGAATAAGACGTCGACACTTGCACAGGGCGCAGACGTCATCATCCATGTACCCATAGAAAAAGAGGCGTGCCCCTTTGGACTTGCACCGACTGCAAGCACAACGGCAGAGCTTGCCATAGGAGATGCTCTTGCAGTTGTCCTGCTTCTGAAAATGGGTTTTACAAAAGATGATTTTGCCATGTTCCATCCGGGAGGGGCACTCGGTAAGAAGCTCCTCACCAAGGTGGAAAATCTTATGCATACCGGCGACGAGATACCTTCCGTTTATACAAACACGAAAATGAAAGATGTACTGGTCGAGATTACATCGAAGCGAATGGGACTGACGGGCGTTTATGATTCAAAAGACAGGCTTGCAGGCATTGTAACAGACGGTGATCTCAGAAGGGCACTGGCGAAATATCCGGATCTCCTGGAAAAAACGGCCTCCGAGATAATGACACAAAGCCCGAAACGCATAGAGAAAAATGCACTCGCAGTAAAGGCGCTGAACATCATGGAAACATACTCGATAACCTCACTGTTCGTGACCAGCAATGGAGATAAAGATAAGCCCATCGGCATAATCCACCTCCATGACATACTGAAGGCCGGGATCGTGTAGCACTCCCGATACTTCAGGGGCGATTCAGAAATTGCCCTTTTCACGCTATTATCAACAGGCAGACCAGAGTCTCCCTTGCACTGCGGTTATATTGTTCCTTACCAGACATGTGGGATGAGACGATATTTTACCTGGGTCATATAAGATGCATAGTCAGACAGTTCCTTCCGCAGCATACGCTCTTCCATCACTGCCCGCCATGCCATTGCGACCACAAGAATCAGCCCAAAGAGGACTCCGTACCCCGATCCCAGCAAGAGGGGCGTCCCCACAAAAAAGATACCCATGGCGGAATACATAGGATGCCGTACGTAATGATAAGGACCCGTTGAGATCACCTTATGTCCCCGCTCTTCCTGAATATGTACTACGGGTGACAGGAATGTGTTTTCCCGAAACGTCAGAAAAAACAGGTAGAACGAGCACAACAGGACAATCGCCCCGGTCAATTGCAGCCAGACTGGCAGCGGTGACCAGCGAAAGCGAACTGCGTCAAGCGATATGAAAATCAACCATACAAAG
>JAKAHI010000213.1 GCA_021815065.1 bacterium
TCCATTTCCGGTGTGGTTGTAAAATTTGAAGGCACGGACCTGTCCGATATAATAACGGGCAACAGCGGTACCTTTACAAGCTGCCCGATGAACGCAGGACCTGTAAGGCTCGATTTCTATAAAGACGGCTATCAGCCGGCGTCATTGGACGGCACGATAGTGACCGGACAGACCACCAGTCAGGAAGTCGTCATGAAGAAACTGACGCTTATCGGGGCGGTTGCCGGTGTGGTAACGGATACGACCGGCAAGCCGTTGGCGGCCGTGATTACCTTTAACAATACCGCCCTGCCTCCGGCTGCAACGGATCCCACGACCGGCGTTTACTTTGTCAAACTGACGCCGGGCAGCTATGAGATGACGGTTGCAGCTCAAGGCTTCGTGAGCAGGACCATAACGGTACAGGTAAAAAATATGATGAAGACCATCGTTAACTTTACTCTCGAGCCAAAGCAGGCAGCGCCGCCGCCGCCTCCTCCTCCACCTCCTCCTGCCGCAGTGAAGAAACCAAGGGTAATACTCGAGAAGGCAAAGAAGAAGATAGAGATTACGGAAGCCATTCACTTTGAAACAGGCCGTGCGACGATACTCGAGGATTCATATTCGTTATTGAATGAGATCGCCCAGGTTCTCCAGAGTAATCCGGATATCAGCGTGAGGATAGAAGGATACACGGACAATGTAGGTTCTCCGTCATACAACCTCAGATTATCGCAGCAGCGGGCCGAAAACGTCATGAAGTATCTGATCCGGGACGGTGTCTCAGCGGACAGATTAACGGCAAAAGGTTTTGGTATGATGAACCCCATAGCATCGAATGCAACGGCATCAGGACGGGCAAAAAACAGAAGAGTGGAGTTTACTATAACAAAGGAGTAAAATGAATGTCTGCAGCATCAAAGCTGCTGCAGACATTTAACTTTTATGAAATTAGAAGGCGATCCGCAAGGACTGGAAGAGTTGAAACGCATAAAGGAAGAGAACCTCTTTTACCTTAAATTTATCATGAAAGAGGCAAAGAGCAACACGGACAATATTGCCACGTTTAAAGATAAAGCAGGCAGGCAAAAATACAAATTATCGTACGATCCCGCTACTGACGCCTTTACGGTTTCCCCTCTTGCGGGGGATTGACTTTTGTCCGGTAGAGCGCCCAATCAATGTCAAAGGAGTGATCCGTTGTCGTATTGTTCAGGATGTTTTGATACTCCTTTGATTCGAAGTACCGCCTCAAATCACGGGCCAGGGGAAGGATCAGCTCTTCGGCCTTCCATTTGAAGGCCTCTCCGTCTTTCAGGTTTTTTACACAGCCGAGGGACACGGCATAAGCAGCATCGGCGAATGTGTATTTTGACAGAGACCGTTCCAAAGCCTTCAATACGCCCTGCATGTAAGGGTTGTAGAATTTGAACAGCTCGGAATAGATGACTGCATTATGGTAATACTGGGGGAAATTGAGTATCCCGTCTTTATGCAGGTAGGTTGCGACCTTTACGAGCATATCGCCCACCTGCCGTGCTATGCCGAGGCCCGGGTATTGCTGGTCCGGAAGCTGGGGCCTTTCTTTTTTAAACTGTGCGAGCGGGTCCTGCAGAATAAGCCATTCTATGACCATCATATTGTACGTCCCGTATTTGAATGACGGCAGGTACATGATCTTGGGCCTGAAGATGCTCTCCGAGAGGATGATCTCTATGAGGAGATGCGCCTTGTCTTTTTTGCCGAAGTATACCCTGAGTATGTGCCGGTGAGGATCATCGGTATTTATATCGAGCAGCAGGTCGGTGAATCCTTTTTCGGCCAGCCTTTGTGATATATGGGATCTTCTCAATACCTTTTCGACCTCTTCTTTTGTAAAGACACCGAGATAAAGGCTGTAGCCCTTTTTCTCATTGAGCTGGCGCATCAGCTCTGCTTCCGACAAAGAAAAATCGGTCTCGTTAAATGATATTTCCTGTACTGTTTTTAAGCCTTTGGGAGTGATGTGGGGTTTTTTCATACGGCACGAAGCGTGAAGGGGCGGAAAATCCCGCCCCCTCTCTGAGTATTTATTTTTTGAGGTCGGATTTTGAGTGTCCCTTTTTTAATCCAGTACAAGGTCATACCAGAACTTTGCTTTGCGGGGTGCTACGGCAACGTGTATGTGTTTGACCTGCGTGTATTCGTCAAACCCGAAGGTACCGAGCTCCCGTCCTACGCCGCTCTGCTTGTATCCGCCGAACGGTGCGATTGCATTGAGAAGATGGTAATCGTTTATCCATACGGTGCCTGTCCTGATTGCTTTCGCCACTTCTATTGCATGCGGTATGTCGCTTGACCAGACGCCGCCGGCAAGCCCGTACATGCTGTCGTTGGCGATCTTTATGGCCTCGTCGGCCGTCTTGAACCTGATCACGGACAGGACCGGCCCGAAGATCTCTTCCTGTGCTATTTTCATCTTATTATCTACGTCGGTGAAGATCGTCGGTTCGATATAGAACCCCTTTTTCATATTTGCCGGCCTCTTGCCGCCGAGCACAAGCTTCGCCTTCTCATCGAGTCCTGCTTGAATATAGCCTTCCACGGTCTCCCTCTGTTTTGCTGAGACCACGGGTCCCATGGTCGTCTCATAGTCCATCTGGTATCCCACTTTTATGCCCTTTGCCCTTGCTATGAGCTTATCCATGAACTTGTCGTAGATCTTCTCGTCAACAAGCAGACGTGTCCCGGATTCACATACCTGACCGGCATGGAGGAACGTACCGAACAATGCACCGTCCACCGCCTCGTCCAGGACCGCATCGGAAAGTATAATATTCGCAGACTTGCCTCCAAGCTCGAGTGTAACCTTTTTGACGGTCTTGGACGCAAGCTCCATGACCCTGCTGCCGACAGATGTAGAGCCTGTGATCGCGACCTTGTCTATCAGGGGGTTGCTTGCGAGCTCTTCTCCGACGACACCTCCGGCACCGGTGACCACATTGACGACACCGGCAGGTATGCCTGCCTCCTCTATTATTTTGGCGAGTTCAAGCGCGGTCAGCGGCGTGTAGCTTGCCGGTTTCAGAATAACGCAATTACCCGCTGCTATTGCGGGTGCTATCTTCCATACGGCCATGAGGAGGGGGAAGTTCCACGGAATGATCTGGCCTGCAACGCCGATGGGTTCCCGGACCACAAAATTCCAGCTCACCGAGGGAAAATTGATCCACGGCAGTGGTTCAAAGAGGTCCTTTTTATAGGCGAGTTCCGCAAAATACCGGAAGTGCTCCACTGCAAGGGGCGTATCTATCATCGAAGCTTTTCGTATCGTGGCTCCGGAACTCCTCGACTCTAACTCGGCGATTTCGGTTTGTTTCGCTATAAGTCCATCAACGACCTTTAACATCATCTCCGAACGTTTTTTCTGCTCGAGCCGTGTCCATACACCGCTGTCAAAAGCATTTCGTGCGGCCTTTATAGCCTCACGGACATCCTCGACATCGGCCGCCGGGACCTCCGCTACAATCTCTTCATTGCCCGGGTCCATTACCTTCATCGTCTTGCCTGATTTCGCATCGACCCATTTGCCATTGACAAACATCTGGTACTTTTTCATTTCGAGACCTCCTTTATTTTATTAAAACAAATTATCGTCGTCCTCTGTTCCTGCAGGGGTAACCGGTAAAGAATACTATTCCTCCTGTGACAGGATTTCAACAGGTGTCTTCGCAAGTTTTTTCAACTGCTCGGCCGCTTCCCTTCCGGCAACGTCGTTGAGTGTTCCCCAGTGCATGGGTATTGCAAGTTTAGGGTTTATCGCATGGACGATCTTCGCCGCAT
>JAKAHI010000214.1 GCA_021815065.1 bacterium
ATGGTTTAATCTTGGGATGCATAGGTTTCTGAAACGTAAGGACCTGGACCATCAAGCTCAATACGCGGGCTTCAATTTCCTTTGAGGGAAATTTCCGGTGGTTGGCGATTATTTTTTCCATTACGGCAATCCATTTTTCTGTATTCCGGTAGTTACCGAACTCATAAAAAAATGTCTCTACAATGCCGCACCATGCCAGGTATATCCCGATGGAAAGTCCATTTCGATCGGGGTGAATACCGTCAGGATTACGCACGTTACCGAGGAACTTCTTGAATGCTTTTTCAAAATATGACCTGCCCTCCATAGGATTAAACAAAGCACTCGCCTCGCCGAGCCAGTATAAAAGCCACGGATCCCGGTCGGACATATCTGCAGGCAGTTCTCTTATCCATGTTACAAGAAGAATGTTTCTGCCCTGTGATAATAATGTCTGCGCATTGGCTGTGATGATCAGATTGATATTCTCCCAGTCTCCTGCCTTTTGAAACAGCACGACGGCATCTTCGATCCTGCCATTTTCTTTGAGGATCATTGCTGCCCGCTGATAAATTCGATTAAGCTCTGTTTCATGGAAGTGCACCTTTATTCGCATGTAAAGGAATTCTCTGAACAGGTCATGGTACCTATAGGTGTTATCATGATGTTTCAAGGTGAAGTAATGAGAATTTACAAGATAGGAAAGTATTCTTTCGGATGACGGATTATCGGTCATCTTGAAAGCCATTCCGGTTGTCATCGACGGAAAAAGAGATGTCCGGAGAAGATAATCCTGTACGTTCGGATCTAACCGGTCAAATATCTCGGCAGAAAAATAATCGATTATGGCCTGATAGTCTTTGAATCTGCCGTGAGAAGCAGCATCCAGCCGGGCATTATCCTGTTCGAGCATAAGGATGATCCCTACTGCCCACCCGTCTGTCAAATCGTGCAGCTTTTGGGCCGTCTGTTGGGAATAATTCTCACCGGAGCGAAGCCGGATCAGATCGCCGGTTTCTTCAGGTGTAAACCTGATCATCTCGCTCCTCACGATCTCCATTACGCTGTTTGCCCTGAGACGTGAGAATGTATCGGGAGGCTCTGCGCGGCTGATCACTATGACATTCCCGTATTCGGGCACTCTCATCAATGCCTCCTGCATGATGGTATGAAACAGCGGATTTCCATTGATCTCATGATAGTTGTCGAATACAAGGACAAAACCTTCCGGAAGCATGCTGTAAAGACTTTCGAAATATCTGCGAGAATAGGTTTCTATATTTAAAAAATACTCGGGAGTTAACAAAGGCAGCCGTGCGCTTTTGACAGAACCGCTTCCCTTTTCCCGGTCCGGAAGTCCCTTATCTTTTTTGACGGGATAAATATGTCTGAGGTAATAAAAAAAGGTAGCAAGGTCCGTATCAGAACTGTCGATATGATACCATGCGTGAGGAAGTTTATTCGCCGATAAATAGCTTGCAACAAGGGTTGTCTTCCCCGAGCCGGGCTGTCCCGTGATCCACACTGTCCTTTTTTTCCTTGCATGGTCAAGGGTCTGAAACAGTCTCTTTCTGAAAACAACATGATCAACAACAGGGCTTTGCAGTTTTGCAAGGGAATCTATCTGCAACGTTATCACTCTCCTCCGTTACCATCGGCAACAAAAAATATATTAATGCGATTCACTATAAAAAGTCAATGCAACTCAAAGCAAATGTATGGAGAACTGATCTATGGGCAAACAAGTCAGTAACAGTTAATGTATCAGGGTCGGATACAGGCGTCTTGCCGTCAGGAGAAAAACAATAAAAACGGACACCATGACAACGATATCAAAACCAAAGCTGTGAACGCTGTGTCCGCCTTGAATCATGAGGCTTCGAAGGGCATCTACAAGGTACGTCAACGGATTAAATCTCGCAAACCAGCGCAGCCATGGAGGCATGAGTTCCAGGGGATAGATTGCATTGCTCGCAAAAAAAAGCGGCATTGTCAAAATCTGCCCTATTCCCATAAAACGCTCACGCGTTTTCACGATACAGGCAATAACCAATGAAAAGGTAGAAAAAATCGCAGATCCCAGCATAACACTCAACAAAACACCGCCGATTGCCCATGGTTCCCATCGGAGCGAAATGCCCATGACAAGCGCCAGAACGTAAATAATCACCACCTGGACCAATCCCCTGAATCCCGATGAAACTGCTTTCCCCAGAACGAGTGAGGTGCGGTGCGCAGGACTTACCATAAGCTTGTGGATAATGCCGAGATCCCTTTCCCAGATAACGGCAATCCCGTAAAATATCGCGCTGAACAACACGCTCTGGGCAAGAATTCCTGGGGTCAGAAAGGCAAGATAACTCACCTGGCCTGTCGGTATTCCCCGTACCCTGCTGAATACCTGTCCGAATATCACGAGCCACAACACAGGTTGGACCGCACGGGTAAAGAGCTCGGTAGGATCGCGCAGAAGCTTCTTTACTTCAACCTCAGAAATGGCCAGGCTTTCTCTGAAAAACTCAACAAGGAAAAACGAACTAAGCGAGACGGTTTGCCGTTCTGCGGGTTTTTCTGACATCACGGTAATTCCCTCCTTCCTCTATAATTCCTCCGCTGTAATGCACAAATACATCGTCCAGATTGACATCTGTTCCCACGGAAGTTTTTAGATCAGCGGGGGTCCCGGAGATTGTTATTTTGCCCCGGTGCATGAGGGCTATCTCATCGCAAAGTCTGTCGGCCTCTTCCATGTCATGCGTGGTTATCAGTATGGTCATTCCATACTCTTCTTTCATTGCCATAAGCCGTTCCCAGACAACCCGGCGGGCAACAGGATCCAACCCTATGGTAGGTTCATCCAGAAACAACACAGCCGGCATGTGGAGCATTGCCTGGGCAAGTTCGAGTCTCCGGATCATTCCGCCTGAATACGTTTTTACAAGCTTATTCGAGGATTCGCGGAGGTTCATAAAATTCAGTGCTTCCTCAAGCCTCGCTTTTCGATCAGACCGTTTCATGCCATAAAGCTTCGCCGAGAGCATGAGGTTTTCGTAAGCAGTGAGCCCGCCGTCTGCGGAAAGCATTTGGGGTACATATCCGATTCTTTTTCTCACTTCTTTTGAGGAAGAACGCACATCGAAGCCGGCAATCTTTGCAGTTCCCGACGAAGGCTCCAGAAGGGTTGTCAGCATTTTTATCGTGGTGGTTTTCCCGGCTCCGTTCGGACCGATTAAGCCGAAGATCCTTCCCGCAGTAACATGAAGACTAATCGAATCTACCGCAGTAAATTCTCCAAACTTCCGGGTGAGTTCATGTGTTTCGATTGCCGATGAATAACCCGCGGGCGCCTTTTTGCCGCATGGATTTGACATCCCGGCATCATCCGTACTCATACCCTCTTTCCTTGGCAAGGAGCAGCAACGCGTTTGGTATTTATGGAAAAAAGTTTTTCAAGTTCGGCCAACCCCTGTAAAAGGGCATTGCGGCTTTTCGAATCCATGGTCAACACTTTTTGACCGAGCCTGCTCTCCGTAGCCGTTTTTATCTTACGAAAAAGCACTGCACCTTTTTTTGTCAGTCCGAGCGGTGTCTGCCTGCGGTCCGATGACGTATGGCTTCTCTCTATCAGTCCCCGCTTTACCAGACTGTTCACACTCCTGGACATGGATGGCTGGCTCACACCATGATGCTGTGCAATCTCATTGACGAGTGTTTTTCCCCGTATGACACTGCCGAGTATCCTGAAATGAGGGACACTCAAATCCGGAGG
>JAKAHI010000215.1 GCA_021815065.1 bacterium
CCTTTCATTTTCCTTTATCAGGGACGTGAACCCTGAGCCTTTTGCCGCTCCAAGCATTGTCCATTGAAGAGGTTCTCCTTTTTCCGCCTGCATGACTGCCCGATGACCGATCACGGCATCTTCATCTTTCTGCTGTATTGTATTGTGAGACAGATACCGCTTTGGTTGAGGCATTGCGGTAAGGTTATTCTTTGTAATAATCGAGCCTGGTTTTATATCCGTTTTTGCTACAAGCACATCAATCGTCTCAAGTTCGCTGTAAACGGCATGTCTGAAGGCAGCAAGATAAAGTTGAACCAGTATGACCGCGATTATCCCGCTCGCAATTCCTACAAGTAATTTTTTATTCTTTTCAAGTTTCATATTTTCTCCTATGGTATGGGGAGGGCAATAAATGCCGCTAGAAAGCTAAAATAAGCCGACAGTGCAGTACCGAGCATTTTCACAGCTATGCCTGCGCTTATGGAAAGAACAGCGGTAACAAGCAGGTATTCCACCATAGCCTGACCATTATTTGTTTTTGACGGTATAGGTAATGATTGAAACATAGTTCGGTTCCTCTTCCACGCTTACTATCATCAGGCGCATGGCGGATTGATACAGGGCCATACCATTCGCCTCACGCAATTTTTTATAACCCTGAGATTTGAGCCGGGAATCATAATAAACAAGAACCGCGCTCGCGGTTGCCTGTGCCTTGTAATGGCCCAGGCAGAATTGTTTTGTTTGCAGGGTATTTATTGTTTCGGCAGACGGATAAGCAGGAAGGTCTTCAGAGTCATGGACAGCGGTATCTAAAAACCCGCTTGCATCAAATTTTTTGTCGAGCCTCAGACTCACATATTTTGTGGAATGCCCGTTTACGAAGCCCATAAAAGGCTCTAGCATGGACATGAGTGCCCCAGGCGAAGACAGACTTTCTTTATCGATACCTCCACGCACATGCACGGACAGTCCGCCGTTTTTATCACGGTAAAACGGAAGCGATTTATTGTTGCGCACCTTTGAAAGCAGTGCTCCGTCGTCGTCCTGATTCCGGACAAGCAGATCCATATCCTGACCATTTACTTTAAAATGCAGTGTGTTGTGCGGCATGTTATCGAAGGTACCTTCGGGAGAAAACAGGTCGTAGAAGGTGCTTTTGCTTTTGGATACCAAAAATAAACTAACAAGCAAAAAGACCAACAGTATGAATCCTCTATGGTTCCTGTGTCGCTTGCCCATGTTAGTTACCGAAGATTGATGGATTTTCAAGATCAATGCTGGTATTCCCACCATTACCACTGCCGCTCCCATTTTGAAAACCTTTCGCTACAGCAATAGCCCAGAGACCGTACTTTAGCGCCTTCCCCGTAATGCCACTATCCTTCCATGTATCCATAAAAACAAAATGCTTTGCCCCGGTACTGGATTTTTGCCGTGAGAACGGATAATGGTCTCCCTGTACCTGGAGGGCTGTGCCATCGATACCTGCCACACTGCCCAGCACACTACCGAGATCGCCAAGAGAATTGCCGGCAAAACCAATATTTGGGGCAGGGTGTGTTATGACGATGGCAGAGCTTTTATTAAAAAACAGAGCTTTTATCGTGTCTTGAGACGGCTCATTGCCTCCATTTCTTCCAGCGTACCATGCAATATAGCGCACGGCCGACACGGAGCGCTGTTTCAATACCAGCATCCTCGCAAAAAAGAGCACACTGCACAGCATGAGCAAAAGCACAGGGAATACGATGATAAATTCCGTGATAGACTGGCCTGCTGCGTTAGCAGGTTGTCTGATAATGTCATTCTGAGAAGCAGCCGGAGAATCTAAACATAGACATTTCGCGGAGTTTACACCGAGAGAAATGAATGTGCTCAGGGTGACCGTGTGGATATTTGCCGGGCCTAAAGCGGGGCGATTCATAAATTGCCCTGTCTTTTTAACTTTGGAATTCTCTCGTTCATAAACTCCTTCGTCCTTCAATGCAGAATGAGTTTCTCATCTATATACTTCATGATGCTATTGGAAGATTTTAGTCCAATCTGCTGTGCAATAGCCTTGAGAGCAGTGAATCTGGTAAGATGTGCATCCCAATCCATTTCCAGCAGAATATCTCCTGGTTTTGTGTTTGGACTTTGAGGTCTTGCCTGGGAAAGTGCAACAAAGCCCCATGGGTTTTTATCTTCGGGGAGTAGGTTTTTGTTGCTGATGAATACCGGCGGTCTCTTCTTGCCAAGGTCTGATGTAGCAACGGCCATAAAAAGAAATTCTTCAGCCCGCGGATGAAGTTTCATCGGGAACGGCAGTTGTGAAGGAGGACTTGTTTTGGTAGTCGTTTTCACTGACAGGTCAAGCTTGCAAAAGTTTTGCTGTTTTAAGGGAACGGATACGACACTTCCCGCGCTTCCTCCTGAACTATTTCCGCAATTTTTAACAACACAGCTTACAAAATATGAGGATATTTTTTCCGGCGGGGCATCATCTTTGGTCCATAATATTTTATTGCAGGAGCTCTGCTTTTTCTCAGAGACCGTGCAGTTGTTACAGGGATCCGGGTCGGTATAGTCCGTGGTTATATAAAACCAGTCTGCGTGAACACTCTTAGTACTGGTGACGCCAGAGACTGAGCCGGCAGGTTCATGCGCCCTGGTGTTCGCATCTACGGCCTGCGGGTAATTATCATAGCTGTGACTATCATTAAATGTCGTTGCTATAGATCCATTGGAAGAAAGTGAGCCAGGATTTATTGCTTTTCCGAGCAATCCCAAAGCCTGCGACAATAAGGGAAAGATCTTATCGATCGTTTTGCTGATCTCTTTCATTATAGCACTTATAAGGTCCTGAAAGTTCCCTTTCTCAACATTCAATGAGATTGCCTGCGGCGTCAGCGGCGGCGGTACACTGTCGGATGGCTGATACGGATACGGAATGGACACAGGGCTATTCTGGTTTGCTCCACTTGCAAGTTCAACAGCTGCGGGAACCATATAAGGAAAGTTTTTGGCTATCTTTTCTTCTAGCTTTGACATCTCGATAGCCGTGTTCCACAGTCTTCGTATAGCATTATTTGCAAAGTTCAAAACTACGGGCAGCGCAGTGGCACAAGCCTCACCAATACCGGCCCACCATAAGGTGGCGGAGCACACGCCTAATATCGCAATAGCAGCTACGATGATGATAATTAATTCAACCGTGAGCACAATGCCCTGATTCAGACCCGCTATAAGATTGAGGCCGCGGGCCTCCCAGACTGCGCCTGCCATGGAAGCACTGTCCGCCGTATTCTGTATATCCATTTTGTAGGAAAGCTCCCTGCCGACATTTGCAACAGCGGCAATGAAGATAATCAGTGTAATAAGTGTGATGACGACAAACACCACGGCCTGTCCTCGTTCTCCATGAGAGTTGTACCGCAATTTATTTATACTCATGGACACTCCTGATGTACGATCCTGCTGATACCGGTTTTGTCTTTATCCGTATGGTACTGCGGTCTGCCGTTTTTATAAGTGCCTGACTTATATACCTCGTCATTTGTATAGGTATGTTTTATACCCTGGTTATCTATATAACTGTAGGTGCATTGCGACGGATCGGCAGGGAGTGGCTCATACAAAGCTTCAACCGTAAGTGTTACTTCGGAAGATAAAGGATAGAAATAGTCGGTACCTACGATCGACGACAGTGCGGTTATCCACTTGTTGTCCGCTTCGGTGTAATTTGACAGCATATTCAAGAT
>JAKAHI010000216.1 GCA_021815065.1 bacterium
TGTCCATGCTGGTAAGAATAAGCACGGGTATCTTGTCGAACTCCTGACGTGATCGTTTGAGCTTCAAAAACTTGAGGCCGTCAAAACCCGGCATGACCATATCGCAGATGACAATGTCGGGCAGGTTTGTAAACATCATTTTAAAGCCTTCCATGCCGTCATGCGATTCGGAATATTTTTCGAACATTCCCGTACCTTCAAGCACGGATTTTATCTCCTGGCGTATCTGTGCCGAATCATCTATAATCAATATACTGTGTGACATACAGATGAACTCCTTATACTAAACGCAGGGGAAATTCAATATATATACGTTTTTTCCGCACGAATGGGTTTGCATTTATACCATTGTATGGTATTAAGGCTTACAGAAGGGGGATACTATGAAGGGATACAATCGTTATTTATCGATCGCCAGGCTATCCGGGATCCTGCTGTCCGCACTGTTTGTCACATGGCTTTCCGGCTGCGGTTCCAGCACGACAACAACGCAGACCGTTTACTCAAGCTATATTGACACCTTAAACCAGATGGGTATCGATAAATACATAGGGCTGGAGCCCATCACCACTACCACACAGACCATCGACAACGGCGCATGGACCGTGTACTTCTATGACCCCTCGTCACCTGCACGATGCCTGAACGGCAGCCAATACATGGTCTCTCTCCACCGCGGAGATCCGAATAAGGTAATGTTGTATCTCGAAGGCGGCGGTGCATGCTGGGACTACAACTCCTGTTATAACTCGATCATGGCGAAATCCACAGCCAATCCGGTGCAGATCGGGGGTATACTGGACACCTCGAACGCCGCAAACCCGTTCTCGGACTACAGTATCGTTTATGCATCGTACTGTGATGGCAGTGTTTGGTCGGGCGACAATGACGTTGCTTTTACGGACACGGCCACAGGCGCAACCGTAACGACCTATTTTCACGGACTCGCAAACCTGTCTGCTGCAGTAACGCTGATGAAACAAAACTTTATAAATCCCAAATATTTGGTAGTAGCAGGCAGCAGTGCCGGAGGCTATGGGACTTTCATGGGGTACTTCGTGACGCGCACCCAGTATCCTTTTACGACCGTGCATGTCCTCAACGATTCCGGGGTCGGTCTGTTCAACCCGACACAAACGACTTTATTCCAGCACATCCTGACAACATGGAATATAAAGAACATCATACCTTCGGATTGTCCGAAATGCAGCCAGCAAATGTCGTACCTCGCGGACTGGGCTCTTGACCGTGATCCCAATGCGGACTTCGGGTTCTTTTCCTATTATAACGATGTTGTTATAGGCAGCATCTTCCTCCAGATGAACACCAATGATTTTAAAAACCTGCTGCTCAGCGTTACCGGAGATATTCACCGTGATCACCCGAACCGGTTCCAGCGGTTTTTTGTCAACGGAAGCATGCATACGGTACTCGAACTTCCGTCATATTACACGATGCAGGTCAGCGGCACGACACTCACGCAATGGACCGCAGATATGGTAACAGACACCGCGGACTGGAAAGATACCTTGCAGTAAATCCCGTTAGAAAATCTGTAACAAACTTGATTTTATAATTATTACCTGTAGGGAATGCGGCCTTTTTCCGGACAATAAAGTCGCCAGATTTTCTAATACAACTTCGAGGGGATAAATCCCGTTAGAAAATCTGTAACAAACTTGATTTTATAATTATTACCTGTAGGGAATGCGGCCTTTTTCCGGACAATAAAGTCGCCAGATTTTCTAACGGGATAAAATGGTCCTAGAGAGATTTGAACTCTCGTTTTTGCCTTGAGAGGGCAACGTCCTAGGCCTCTAGACGATAGGACCAGAAAGATACTCCGTATGCAAAATGTCTGTCTTTCGATTCTTTATTATTAGAACAGAACGAACTACGAGACATCAATATCCTATAAAAATTCAATTTGCAAGCATAACCGGCATTTCGCCCCAAAATGCAATACCACGGAGGCGAACAACTCTTTTCTCGTTCGATAGCAAAGCCTTCGCATACTTCCCCGTTTTGCAAATGCATTTTGCGGTAAGCGGAGTTTTTATCTTGACACGGTCTCAATGCTCTTCTACAAAGGAATTCATTATGGACGTATACCCGCTTACATATAAAAATTTAATATTCAACATTATAACGGATGAAGACATAAGCTTTGTTGAAATAAGGAAACTGCTGGATTATCTTATCGAAGAGCAAGCCTTTGACAAGTCGAGGGACAGTCTGGCAGATGATCCGGAAATGTACGAAATTTATATCGATGACTACTATTATGTGGTCGACGTACAAAACTATGAAGTTGCTATCTATAAAAGAGAAAAGAAAATTGATGTGATGGAGAATTGAACATGCATAAAACGCTGAAGAAAATATTTGTTCTATGTTTGGTATTGAGCGCAACCGCGCTCTCATGCACAAAGCAAAAAGCACAGGGTCCGGTACTGAATCTATATGTTATGAGCCATTGTCCTTTTGGCATAAGGGCAGAGGACATCATACTTGGTTTCATCGATAATTTTCATAATGATGTAAAACTCAATGTCCGTTACATAGTAAGCAAGCAGGGGAATAATTTTGCGAGCCTGCATGGTCCCACAGAGCTTGATGAGGACCTCCATCAAATAGCCATTCAGAAACTCTTCGACAACAAATTCTATGGCTATCTTTCGTGCTACAACACCAGCATGAACAGGGACAAGTGCCTGAATGAAGCGGGTATAGATAAAAAGGCAATCGACGCATTCGTCCAATCAGGCCAATCCGAAAAGATCCTGAACAACGATTTCCTCAAAACAGAGAAACTGGGCATCAACGCCAGCCCTACCCTCTACATAAACTCACAGCGTTACGAAGGTGCAATCCAGCCCGGGCATATCATCAGGGCAGCATGTTCCCAGGCCCCTCAGCTTTCGTACTGTAAAACATTGCCGCCGCCTGTTGATGTGCACGTCACCCTGCTCACCGGCGGGTGGACAGCCATATACCACCCGAACCTCATCAAGGAAAGTCTTGATAACTTTTTTTATAAAACAACGGTCGATCTGACTGACACCGGCAAGCCCCAGGGCAAGGAACTCGCTGAAAAATTCACGGTAACAGAAGCGCCGGCAATGATCTTCAGCGACAATATAACCAGGACAACGAGTTTCGGTGCAATCCAGCAACGATTAAAGCATGTAAACGGGAGTTATGTTGATTATATGAATGATATGGGATACCGGCATCTGCTCGACAGACCGTCCCGGAACAACACGATGATCATTTTCACGGATATCAATAACAAGGATTCAGTTAATGCATGCGTATCCATTGTTCGGCTGCTGCTTGACTATAAAAAGGACAATTTCAAGCCCGAGGTCAGTGTCATCGGAAATTATACCGGTAATGCTGCACTGAAGGCCGCATATATTGTTGAGCAGGCAAACAAGAAACCACTGAAAGACATGCTCCCGTTTCTATCGCAGCTGTTCACCGCCACCTCGCTCAATAATTTCGACAAGTCCCGTCACGCGGGTACGATAAACGTGCGCATCATTAAGCAACAAATAGAGCGTAACAACAACGCTGCCGCACGCCTTGGCATAGGACAGGCAAAATTCGCCATGCTTATCAACAACACGGAATTCATCAACGCCGTGAACCCGGCACAGTCCGTGGGAATATTCGAGCTCTCCCCCATAATCGGGAAAATGGCGTTCCCTGCCG
>JAKAHI010000217.1 GCA_021815065.1 bacterium
CATAGGCAATTTCGATGGCGTACACCTCGGTCATAACTATATTCTGGAGCAGACGATCTCGAGGGCAAAGCTCCTCGGCACAATTCCCGTGGTCATGACCTTCGAGCCCCACCCGTATAAATTTTTCAACCCGAACGAAAAAAACTATCTCCTGCTCCCGTTTGAAGAAAAATATGCGCGAATAAAAAAGACCGGCATCGAGACGATCATCGTAACCGAATTCACCATGGATTTTGCACGGATGTCCCCTCACGAGTATGCACGCAGGATTCTCAAGGAACTGATAAATCCCTCAACCGTTGTAGTCGGTCACAACTTCACCTTCGGCAGGATGGCGAGCGGCGATGTATCCTTGCTGAAAGGGTTTGGCAAGGAATACGGCTACAACGTCATTATCGTGGATCCGTTCGTCATAGACGGGAAAGTGGTCTCCAGCTCCAGGATCCGCCAGCACATAAAATACGGACAGATACAGGAGGCTGCACGGTTTTTGGGCTATACCCCTTATATAAGGGGTAAGGTCGTTACCGGAACGCACCGTGGAACCAATGTACTCGGGATACCGACCGCAAACATCGAAACCGCATGGGAACTCCTGCCGCAGCGAGGTGTGTACGCCGTAAAAATCGTATACAAAGAAAGTCAGCTCTATGGTGTGGCAAATATAGGGATCAACCCGACATTCGGCGGGCATGAGCTGAAAATAGAAGTGCACATACTCAACTTCGATAAGAATGTCGTCGGCGAGGACATGACCGTCGAATTCGTCCAGAAAATAAGAGACGAGGTGAGATTTTCCACGTCCGATGAATTAAAACAAAAGATCTTCGAAGACATCGAGGTTGCGAAAAAGGTTTTCTCTCTCAGTACCGATGCAACACACAGAAGGGTTATCGTATGACCCTTGTCCTCGGCATCGTGGGACACCCTCTTGATCACAGCCTGTCCGTACCCATGCACATGTCGGCTATCTTCACCCTCGGCATTGATTATGTTTACATGAGTTTTGATATCCTGCCCGAAAATTTATCCCACGCTGTAACGCAGTTCAGGAAAGAACACATCAAGGGATTCAACGTAACCATACCGTATAAAGAGGACATCATGCCGTATCTTGACAGCATTGACGAGTACGCCGGAAAGATCGGTGCTGTGAACACGGTCAACAATGAGAACGGCAGGTTAAAAGGCTACAACACGGACGGGATCGGATATGTCAAGTCTCTTGGTGAACAGACAGGGTTCGATCCCCGCGGCAAGCAGGTCCTCATGATAGGCGCAGGCGGGGCTGCCAAAGCAGTTGCATTTTCCTTGCTTGAGGCTGGAGCGGACAAGATCATCATCGCAAACAGGACACCGGAAAGGGCTGAAGCCCTTCACAGGCATCTGTGCGTCTATTTCCCCGCAACTTCCTCTCAGAGTATCCGCCTTCAGGATATGAATGCTCTTGACCATAAAAAAATAAACCTTGTTATCAACACGACATCCATCGGTATGAAAGGTGCCGGAGATATTGACATGGATTTGACCGGTTTTCGCAGCGATACTGTTGTGTCCGACATCGTTTACAATCCTTTGGAAACACCATTTTTAAAGAGGGCGAAACATGCGGGGCTGAAAACGCACGACGGTGCAGGTATGCTTGTTTATCAGGGGGCAGAGAGCTTTAAGCTATGGACAGGCGTCCAGCCTCCGGTTGACATAATGAGACAGGCCGTCCTCAGGGCACTGCAGGAACATCATTAACCTGAAAAATGCGTTTGAAAATAAGGAAGTTTATGTAATGAGCGACGGGGTACCCACCCGGCAGGGAAGGGTCGCGCGTCAAACAAAGGTATTCTTCGAAAGTCCGAGAAAAGAAGCACAGAAATTCTGTCATTGCGAGCCGAAGGCGAAGCAATCCCTATGCGTGTAGATTGCTTCGTCGCAAAATCGCTCCTCGCAATGACAATCTTACAGAGGACTAAAAGCTCGTTTCTATAAGGAAACGTATAGATATCAGGTGGATCGCGGGATTGAGCGAATAAGTAAACTTCCTTATTGCATTTTTCGGGTTAACCCGGGAAGGCCTAATAAACGTAGGGGCGGGCAGAGATGCCCGCCCTTGTGCTTTATTCTGCCAATACGAAATAAACGTCCGTTGGTTTGAACTTGGAGTTCCGCTTGAATCTCGGCTTTACCTTTTTGCCGATAAGGTTGAGTGAAACCTTATTCGGGTCAACGCCGAGAAGCCGTGAGAGCATGAGCGTTTTCGCTCCTTCGAACTCGACCAGCACGAGCATGAACGGTGTTTCTTTGAGGAATTCTTCGCTTCCGAAATGGCATACCGTAAAGGTATGGATCTTCCCCTCTTTCGGCAGCTCTATCCATTCGCATTCACCCCCGCATTCCTGGCAGTGAAGCTTCGGTGTCACCTGCACATAACCGCAAGAGGTACATTTTGTTCCGAGCAGCCGTCCGTTGGCCAGTCCGGCAAAAAACGGTGAATCCTGTCCATAACTGTGAATGTAATTGATACCGTAGTGCTGGAGCATGACGATGGGACTCATGTCCTTCAATTGTTTCAAATCCTTGGGAAACGGAACATTGAATAAAACAGTACCGTCTTCCGTTTCAGGGATTACTATAGTTGATTTTTCTTTTTTCATGGTATCCTCCTTAAGCCTTTTCCAGTATCGATACGGTTACGTACGTGCCGGTGCCCGCATGGCTGTGTATTGCACCTCTCTTTGCGTCCTTAACCTGCAGCAGATCATTTCCAAAATGCTTTTTGATGGAGTGCTGTACCTGCCAGAAAGCGAATACCGCCTGCATAAGTCCCGTTGCACCGACCGGATGACCGCATGCTATCAGGCCCCCGGACGGGTTTACCGGAATTGTTCCCTTTTTCTTCAGCTTTAATCCATAATCTATATTCGGCAAAAACGGATTGCCTGCTTCTACAAACTTGCCGCCCTCACCGTACTTACACAGACCCATGTCTTCGTAGGTCTGTATCTCCGATGAGGTGTATGCGTCGTGAAGTTCGACGAAATCGATCTCTTTCCCCGGATCCTTGATCTTTGCCATTTCATAGGCGAGCTTTGTTGCCATTCTTCCTGCCCTGAATGAGTGTATGCCCGGGTAATCAAGGTGCTTATAATCGTTCGGCGATTCATGGGGAAGCAGTATGACCTTGCCGTGCGGCCTGTCAGCCATCCTCATGCTGTCCGTACCCCTGCCCACCCCCGAGATCCTGACAGGGTTCAGTTTTGTGCCCGACATTTTTTCAAGCTTTCTGACGCCTTCCTCGCTCGCAAGAAGTGCTACGGCAGCCCCGTCGGACATAACGCAGACATCAAGCCGAGTTAACGGCCATGCAACCATCGGCGAGCTGCGGACATCTTTGATCGTAAGCTTTTCCTGCTTCTGTGAATAAGGATTGTGATACGCGTTTATGTGGTTCTTTACGGATACCATTGCCATCTGCTCTACCTTGGTTCCGAATTCTTTCATGTGCCTGACAACCATCATTGCATAATAGCCCGTGTAAAACCCTCCCACCGGATAATCGAAGTTCACATCCGACGCGAGAGCTATGAATTCATTACCCTTCCATGTGTTGACATGGGACATTGTTTCGAACCCGTATGAAAGACATACATCCATTACGCCGGACGCAACGGACTTATACCCTTCCTGAAAACAGATA
>JAKAHI010000218.1 GCA_021815065.1 bacterium
AAGTTTACTACCTCAAGTTTAATCACCTACGGACATCCACAGGGTTCTGGATACGGTACACCCTGCTGGCGCCGGTCAGCGGCAGTCCGGTAGCAGAGCTGTGGGCCATATTTTTCGATGCAAAGGACCCGTCAAACAACAGGGCTGTCAAGAACACATTCCCTGTTTCGCAGGCTGTGATTAAAAAGGACAGCTTTTCATTCGGGATAGGCAATGCCCTCATAGAACAGACCCGGGCATACGGAGGGATCAGGGGTAAAGAAGGTTCGATAACGTGGGACCTCAGGTTTGAACCGATCTTCCGGATCTTCCGGCATTTCCCTTATGAATTCATGTACAGGGCATCTGTCCCCAAAACCAAGGTCATATCGCCGAACTTCAGCATGAAGGTATACGGCAGCGTAGAGGTAAACGGCAGGACATACGACTGCAACGGTGAGCCTGGACAGCAGACGCACCTATGGGGAACGAAGCATGCAGAGCGCTGGACATGGGCAAATTCAAGTATCTTCAAAGAAGACAGCAGTGCGATCTTCGAGGGCCTGTCCGCGCAGATTAAAATCGGGAACAGGCCGAGCCCTGCATTGACGCTGTTTTTCATAAGGTGCCTTGGCAAAGATTACTATCTCAACGGCCTTTTCCGCCTTTTCAGGAACAAGAGTGAGAGTGCCTTCCCGGTGTGGAAGTTCGGCTCGGAACAGGGGAAGATGCGGTTTATGGGAGAAATCTCTGCTGCAATGGAATCATTCGTAGGCGTTGAATATACGGACCCCGATGGCGAGAAGCTCTGGTGCTACAACACGAAGGTCGCAAACCTCGTACTCGAAGTGTACGAAGGCAGCACAAGGCTTGCTAAGCTGACATCGCCCGGAGTAACGGCACTTGAGTTCGTCAGCAGGTATAAAGACCCTCGCGTCTCAATACGGATATAGGCGGCGTCTTACGGGCCGTAACGGCACGTGAGGCCAACATAGTGCAATAACGGCAGATAGCACGGCTTTGTCATCCGAAAGACACCTGAGTATGCAACTTGTTGACAACTTTCTATTTCCGTATACTATAAAAGTTGTATACTGTTTTGGAGGTTTACCGTGGATGTTGTTCAACTTATACAAAAAATGCTAAAAAGAAATGGTGAAGTCAGGGTTGCCGAAATTGTCAAAATTACCGGATTTACCCGGGGCTATATAAACCATTATTTTAAAGACCTCCAGAATGAGGGACGGATCGTATTGATTGGTAAGGCAAACAGGGCACGGTATGTATCTGCGTCGTTGAGAACCGTTCAGAAGATAAAGAAGCAGGAATTAAGTTACAATAGGATCTTAAAAAATATAAATCTTTCAGAAGATCTCATTTTAGAGGACATACAACGCAAAACAGGGATATTTTCTCATCTGCGTGAAAACGCATCTCAGATAATCCGGTATGCTTTTACTGAGATTCTGAACAATTCTATAGAACACTCTCAATCTTCTCAAATTAATGTAAAAATAAAAAGAAACAAAGAAAGCGTTATTTTTAATATTACGGATCGTGGTATAGGAATATTTAATAATATCATGAAGAAGCAGGCTTTGCGCAGTGAGATGGAGGCTCTCCAGGAGCTTTTGAAGGGTAAGCAGACCACTGCTCCGAAAAACCATAGTGGGGAAGGGATCTTCTTTACATCAAAAGCCGTTGACCTTATGATCATACAAAGTTCTCACAAGAAACTGATCTTTGACAATCAGATGGAGGACGTTTTTATTACGGATATAAAGCCGGTCAAAGGAACTGTGGTACAATGCCGGATATCGTGTAATACAAAAAGAGATTTACAGACCATCTTTAAACAATATACCAGCGAATCATTTAAATTTAACAAGACCATTGTTACGGTTGATCTTTACAAAGGGGATTCCGATTACCTGTCCCGTTCTCAGGCAAGAAGAATTTTGAGCGGTCTCGAGAGATTTTCCACAATTCTTTTGGACTTCAAAAAAGTGAAATTTGTCGGGCAGGCCTTTGCAGACGAAGTTTTCCGTGTATGGCAGAACCGTCACCCCGGCATTAAAATAGAAGTTAAAAACACAAACGAGAACATCCAGTTTATGATCCGCCATGTGCTCGGAAAATCGGTTTCCTGACTATCGAAAATGGTTCTGTTAAATCATTGATTATTGACGGCTTGATGACAACTTGTTAAAGTAAAAACATAATAAAGTTGTCATGTATAAGGTGGTTCCGGCTTCGGCCGGCTTCTGTTTATTTCCCTGCATCTTCTGTCCTTGCCCGGCAGGAGAACTTTACGGGTGGTCAGGAGAGCGACCTTGACCGTACCTGATATTTTATGTAGAACTTTATCAGAAAGCCGGTTGCGTCAAGCAGCCGGTAAAATGAAAGGAGGCTGCTATGTCTGATCCAAAAGAAGGAACCATTTCACGGGAGGTCCGCGGTCACATTTTCATGATCGGTATTAATAGACCCGCCAAACGCAATGCGTTCAACTGGTCTATGCTCATGGAACTGAGCGCTGCGTATACCGAATATGAGCAGAATCCGGATTTGAGGTGTGCTGTTCTGTACGGACACGGCGATCATTTTACATCGGGGCTCGATCTTGCGGATGTTGCACCGAGGGTCAAGTCGGGGCAGTCCTTTATACAAAAGGACGCGATCGATCCTTGGGCGCTCTACGGTAGAGCGCGGACCAAGCCGCTTATCTGTGCCGTCAGGGGATACTGCATGACCGTGGGCATAGAGCTGTCCCTTGCTGCGGACATTATCGTCGCAGCATCCGATTCCAGATTTTTACAGATCGAGATAAAACGCGGCATCTATCCTTTTGGCGGGGCGACCATACGCATGGTGCAGGCAGCGGGGTGGGGGAATGCCATGAGGTATTTGCTCACCGGTGACGAGATAAATGCTGCAGAAGCATACCGGATAGGGCTTGTACAGGAGGTTACCGAACCCGGCAAGGAGCTCACCCGTGCCCTGGAGATCGCAGAAACCGTTTCGCTTCAGGCACCTCTCGGCGTTCAGGCCACGCTCGCATCAGCCAGGATTGCCATCAATAAAGGGTTCGATGCTGCGGCAGCGGATCTCGTGCCGCGTGTCACGAAGCTCATGGATTCGGACGATGCCAGAGAAGGACTTCAGGCCATGCTCGAAAAGCGGCAGGGGAGATTCACCGGAAAATAGGGGGTATTTTTCCCGCATACCTTTGGGCCGGGAGACGTGCTTTTCCGGGCCCTTCAATGGTACGCTTCTATGAATTTTATTCCCTGTTCTATGCCGGTACGGTATGCAGCCTTTAATGCATCCTTATCGGTTGTGGCCCTGCTGATCCTGAGCGTTTTTGGCGGTGCTATTTCATGTACGCGTGTACCATCCGGTGGATTTTTTATGAATTCCACTGCCTGCATATAGGTAACCGGCCTGTTTTTCAATGCAAAGGCAAGCATGCCCTGCTTCCTGAAAATCAGGGGAAGCAAAAATGCACCGCTGCTCTGTTTTTTGACATAGTCCCGGGGACGCGTGCGAAGAACCGTAATGTCCGTGGCACCCCGTTTGAATGCCTCGATAACCGGGATAGAGTCGGCAACTCCGCCGTCGGTTGCCCTTTCCGAGTTGATCTTGAGTATTGTCCTGTAAAAAAACGGGACCGATGATGAGACTTTTATATAATCCGCCACGGTATCTTT
>JAKAHI010000219.1 GCA_021815065.1 bacterium
GCAGCCGGCAGGCGGGGGGATCGGACCTGTCTCTTCGACTTCGTCTCTTCTTGCGCCGAGGTGCGAACTCGGAATGCAGGCCTCGGACAAGGGAAATCTCCCTGTTGCAATTACAGACAACTCCGGCTATCTCTATGCGGCTGGCGGTTACAATGCAGGTGTCCAAAACACCATAGAAGTATCCCGCATTCAGGGTGACGGCAGTCTTGAGCCTTTTACGAACGTACAGAAGGACACCAACACAACTGCACAGACGTATACGATCACAGGGCCATTCTTCCTGGAGGACTCGAACAACTACATGTACATCTTCGGCGGGTTCACAACCCATGTAACGCCGTCGGTGCAGGACTTCGATGTGACACCCACACCGTATAAGATGGCGACAAATGCAAACGGTGCAGGACTGACCACATCAAGGTATCTCGGCGGAGGGGTACTTCTCGGCCCTTACTTCTACTTGATCGGCGGAACGTCAAACGGTACGCCAGCAACCCTTTCCAGCGATACTGTACTGAATACGGTGGAGCAGGTTATCTATTGAGCGATCCGGCTTGAGACTGCTGAAAGATTCTATTTACACGGGCGGGTTTGACCCCGCCCGTACTTTTTTGATTTGGCACACAAGGGCAGGGTATATGTTTATGGCTGAGCCTGCAGCACCCTCACTAAATCCTCATTGCCCTGTTTCCTGGCCTTTATCCCTGCAACCCCTTTCGCAGCAGTACTGTCGAGATGCCTTGCTCCCCACTCGTGCATCAGGTCCAGAATGGGTCTGAGACTCTGTCCTTTCTGTGTCAGGGAATATTCCACTTTGGGCGGGATTTGCGGATAAACCTTCCTGAGAATAATGCCGTCTCTTTCCAGTTCCCTGAGCTGCTGGGTCAGCATCTTTTGTGTAATGCCGTTTAAAGATTTGTGCAGCTCCCCAAACCGTTTTGTCTCCTTGAACAACTCTCTGAGGATCAGCAGCTTCCACCTGCCTCCGATAATCCTAAGCGTTCCCTCTACCGGGCATTGTAAATCTTTGTTTTTCATGTTTTTCCCTTCAGTATGCTTTTTGACAGTATATTACATAAAAGTGCATACTTTACAATATAACTATAAATACCTATAATAAAGTCAACAAATAAAAAAGGAGGGTTCTATGGAAAAATACAAAAACGGGTTGTTGCTTATAGGCAGAGTTTTGTTCTCCCTGATATTCGCGTTCGGTGCTGTGGGGCATTTAACGAAGATCAATGCTATGGCAGGTTACGCGGCGTCTGCGGGCGTACCATTCCCGAAGCTCGCCATCATTGTAACGGGGTTGATGCTTCTTGTCGGGAGCATTTCGATACTGCTGGGATGGAAGATATCCTATGGTGCAATCATCCTGATTATATTTCTTATCCCGGTAACATATCAGATACATTTTCTCGGTATGCTCCACGCGACGGATCCCATGATGAAACAGGAACAGATGCTCAATCTATTGAAGAACATCGGTCTTATCGGCGGTGCTATATACATAGCATTCCTAGGTGCAGGTAAATACAGTATAGACAAAAAATAACCGAAAGGAGGACACGATGGCAAAGATAACGATTGTATACTATTCAGCGTACGGACATACCCTTGACCTTGCAAAGGCGATAGAAAAAGGGGCCAAAGAGGCTGGCGCTGAAACAAGGCTGAGGAAGGTAAAAGAACTGGTACCGGATGATGTTATCAAGGGCAGCCAGGGGCTTTCTGCCGGTCACGCGCTGCAGAAGGACATACCCGAGGCAGCACTCGGAGACCTCGAATGGGCGGACGGCATTGCATTCGGCACGCCGACGCGGTTTGGCAATACTACGGCACAGCTCAGGAATTTTCTCGATCAGACCGGACCTCTGTGGGCCAAGGGTGCGCTTGCAGGCAAGGTAGCCGCATTTTTTACCGGTGCATCAACACCTCATGGGGGCCATGAAACAACCATACTTACCTTAAGTACGTTTGCATACCATCATGGCATGCTGATCATGCCCATGGGCTACACGATCAAAGGATCGGGCGATCCCTACGGGCCTACGTATGTTTCCGGAGACGGCTCAAAACCTGTGGGTGAGGAAGAAACGAGACTCGCGTACGAATTCGGCAAAAATCTTGCAAAGACAGCGCAAAAAATAGCAGGGAAATAATCTTCAGTGTTTTTCCGGGGGCGGAATAACGGCCGCCCCTGGATCTCAGCAATCTTCAAAGCCGCAATAATTGCAACAGGACAGAAACTGTGTTTTATTAAAGCACGGGTCATGTTTAATAATTCAATTAAATCTTTCAAAGTATTTTTGTTCAGGATGATGTTCAATCTTTATATGCCGTACCTTGGTGCGGGCATACATATAACCCGTATATCACCTGATTACCGGACCTTCGAAATCAGCATGAAACTGAGGTTTTATAATAAGAACTACTTCGGTACGCATTTTGGAGGCTCGCTGTATTCGATGTGTGATCCGTTTTTTACCATTATACTCATAAAGAACCTCGGCAGCGATTATATCGTATGGGACAAGCACGCTTCGATAAGGTTTAAAAAGCCCGGGCGCAATACGGTCAACGTACGCTTCCACATACCACAGGAAAGGATCCACGAGATCAAGCACCTTGCAGACGTGAACGGCAAAACAGAGCCTGTTTTTACCGCAGACCTGACGGATGAGGATAATGCCGTTATTGCACAGGTGGAGAAGACCGTCTATGTGCGGAAAAAGGGCGCAGTGAAACAAGATCCCATTTTAACACACTGAGCCGACTGCCCCGGCATCCCCCCTTGCCATTCCTGTTTTTATTACTATCTTAGTATACCGAACAAAGGAGGTCTTTATGAAGATAAGATCTTCGGAACACGACAAACAGCATAAGTCCTATGGTAATAAAACCAGCTTTGTAAACCACCTGGGCGATGCAAAAAGCCCGTATCTCCTTCAGCATGCGCACAATCCTGTAGATTGGTATCCGTGGACTGATGAAGCATTCGAGAAAGCCAGGAGAGAAGACAAACCAATTTTCCTGTCAATAGGTTATTCTACATGCCATTGGTGCCACGTTATGGAGCAGGAGTCTTTTGAAGACCCAGATGTGGCAAGACTCATCAACGATGCCTTTGTTCCGGTAAAGGTAGATCGTGAAGAAAGGCCGGATCTTGACAGTATTTACATGGATGTATGCCAGCTGTTTACCGGACGGGGAGGGTGGCCGATGCACATTGTTATGTCACCGGACAAAAAACCGTTTTTTGCAGCGACCTATATACCGAAAGAGACAAGGTTCGGTATTATAGGTATGCTCGAACTCGTTCCCATGCTGAAGAATTCATGGAAAGACCGTCGCAAGAAGTTAATGGAATCCGGCGATCAATCGATAGAAATACTCAGGAGCGGTTCTGAAGAGACGGGAGCAGGGAAACCGGACTCGAGTCTGCTCGATAGTGCCTATAAAGAGCTTGAAACATATTTTGATTCGCTGAATGGCGGGTTTGGAAATGCCCCAAAGTTCCCGTCAGCGCATCATCTTTTTTTCCTGCTCCGTTATTACAACAGAACAGGACGCGTGAATGCGCTGCACATGGTAGAGAAGACTTTGTCGTCGATGGCTCATGGCGGCATATACGACCACATTGGCTTTGGATTTCATAGGTATTCTACGGATGCACGGTGGATCCTG
>JAKAHI010000220.1 GCA_021815065.1 bacterium
CAGTGGCAAACACCGTGCTGACGTCGATGAGCTCGAGCCTGAACATATTCCCTTCCATCTTTACGGACCCTATATCGGGCAACGAGTATTATGTCGTAGTCCAGATGGACAAAAGGTTTACCAACAACATGCAGGACCTCGATAATCTGCCGCTTCCTACGTACAACGGCAAAACGATCTTCCTGAAGGATATCGCATCGATCAATAAGGGTGTCGGCCCTGTCTTGATAGAACGGAAGTACCAGCAGAGGGTAATCCACATAACTGCAAATGCAACGGGGCGTCCCCTCGGTGATGTTGCAAACGATCTGTCGAATGAGTTTGCGAAACTGAAACTGCCGCCGGGCTTCTACATAGATATGAGCGGCGAGGTTGCGCAGCAAAAGGGAGCATTCTTGAGCATGTTTTTCGCGCTGCTGCTTGCGATCATGTTGATCTACATGATCATGGCATCACAGTTTAAATCATTGCTCGATCCCTTTATCATCATGTTCTCCGTGCCCATGGGTCTGATCGGTGTTATCTGGATGCTGTTCCTTACGAACACGACGCTGTCCATAGAATCCTTCATGGGGGTCATTATGATGATTGGTATCGTTGTCAGTAACGGTATTCTGCTCGTCGACTATACGAACCGGTTACGGGGAGAAGGCATAGAGCTTCATGAAGCTGTTATACGGGCGGGAAGAACAAGGCTGAGGCCCATTCTGATGACAAGCCTTGCGACGATCCTCGGGCTTATACCTATGGCGATCGGTTTCGGCACGGGCAGTGAGACCAATATGCCGCTCGCTCGTGCAGTTATCGGCGGCCTGCTGGTATCAACTTTCTTAACACTGCTGCTCATCCCGACCCTGTACACGGTATTTGAGGAGAAATTCAAGAGGAGCATAAAACAGGATGAGGAACTGAAATGAAAGAAATGAATAGGTCAATCGTGAATTTTAACGGAATAAATCCCCCGACCCAAGCTTCGCTCGGGTACCCCGCACCCTTTGATAAAGGGGGAAAGACAAGGAATTTTTTTGGTAAGCCGGTTATGGTTTTGTTCGCTGTTCTGGCATTTCTCCTGGCCGGTAAGACTGAATACACTCAGGCGGATCAGGCACTCTCTCTCCAGCAGTGCGTTGCTATAGCCCTCCGGCAGCAGCCGGCACTCAGGGCAAGCACGGCGTTAACACAGGTAAACAGGTCGGTGTTAACCCAGGCACGCTCAGCATGGTATCCGTGGATAAGTGCTCAGGGAGGGTATACCCGGGAGACGAACAACTATGTTTTCCCGCCGGCCTTTTCCCATATTTTTCCGTCCGGCGCCATGCCTGCGGAAAGTAACACCTCGTATGACTACTATACGGCATCCGTGGGGTTTAACTGGCTGCTGACAAACTTCGGGCAAAGGCTTTTTGCAATACGGGCGCAGCAGCAGGCGGTAAAGGCGTCCCAGTATGATGAGCAGACCACAAAATCGGACGTTATATTCAATGTAACACAGGGATACTACGGCGTACTTGCGGCACAGCACCTGTCGGAGGTTGCCGACAAGGTTTTGGAGGAAAGCGGCAAACAGCTGGAACAGGCAAAGGGCTTCTTGAGTGTCGGCAGAGTGTCCCGCATAGACGTAGCAACCGCAGAAACAAACTATGCAAACGCCCAGTTGAATATGATTACGGCAAAAAACAATGTCGAACTGGCAATGGTAAACCTGCTCAATACCATGGGCATAAAGGATACCGATACCGTTGACATACTTGATACGATAACATCGACGACGCAGGATATAGATATAAAAGACGCTGTTCGGAAAGCAATGGATAACAGGTCGGAACTCAAATCTCTTTACGCGGCGGATTACGGCCTCCGGGAATCCGAAAAATCGGTGCTTGCTTCCAATCTTCCCTCAATCGTCGGTACCGGGGGATACAATTGGGCAGGTTATCATACTCCCATGACCTGGAACTGGGCAATCGGCGTCGGCGTGCAATTCCCGATATTCTCCGGTTTCAACACGTACGGCCAATACGGAGCATTAAAGGCAAGACAGCTCAATATCGAGGCGCAAATCGATGTTTTAAAACAGGGTATTACCCTTCAGGTAAAGCAAGCCGGTCTTAACCTCCAGGAGGCAAAGGACAGCATCACCGCATCGAAAAAGGCAATGGACAGCGCACAATTGAATCTTGAACTTGCGGAAGGACGCTATACGACCGGTGCGGGCTCTATCATAGAACTTACGAATGCAGAAGCACTGTTTGCATCAACCAGCGCCGCTTATATACAGACGATATACCAATACAACATAGCCCTTGCACAGCTTGACCGGGCAGAGGGCATAATTACTCAGGAGTATTAAGAGCTGAGCGGGGACAATTTCACAAATTGCCCCCGCACGGAAATAGCGGGTTTAAACCCGTTATCGCGTCCTCTCATTCATTCGCTGCGGGCGGTTTATTTCCTTTCCCGGGCATTATGTTGCCTATGTATTTCTGGGGGTCCTGCAAAAATTCTTGTTTTTCCTGGTCCGAGGCAAAGTAGAACTTCCTGTCTCCCATAATGGTGAAGGGCGTATCCTTTGTTATCTTGACCTGGGTGTGCGACACCGGAGACAACGCATAGCCCCGCGGTACGTCCTGCGGCCGGGCTGCATTGTTCCCGTTCATGTTCATAGTATCCGTCCCCTTCATGTTCATATTGTTCATGTTCTGATCGTTCTGGCTAAGCATTATGCCATGGGTATTGCAGGAATCGCACGCCCTTGTCTGCCGGGCAAGAAGTGCAATGCCGGTGACCAAAAGCATAACCGTCAGTATTTTTACGGATAGATTGAATTTTGTCATTGTGTCTCCTTTTTATTTTGTTTTTTGAGCCAGATATTTCTCAGGTTCTTTTTCGAATTTGTCCTTGCATCCCTTTGCACAGAAGAAATAGGTTTTTCCTTTGTAATCGTACTTCTCCGGTGCAAGCTTTTCGTCAATTACCATTTTACAAACAGGGTCTTCATGTTTTGCCATAGTAACCTCCTTTTTTTATAGGTTATACATTTTACCGGACAAATACAAGACTGATTATGGTCATTCCCGGGGCAGCGTCCTTCTCTTCCAGTAAAGATAGATTACCGGGTATACGACAAGCTCCATGATCGCGGAGGTGAATACGCCTCCTATCATAGGCATGGCAATACGCTTCATGACATCCGCACCGCTCCCGTGACTCCACATGATCGGCGCAAGCCCCATAATAATGGCAGCAACGGTCATCATCTTCGGGCGTATTCTCTGGACAGCACCGTACATGATGGATTCCTTGAGATCGTTTTCGGTATGCATCTTTCCCTCATCGATCCACCGGTGATAAGCCTCGTCAAGGTACACGAGCATGACGACCCCCGTTTCGGCATCAACACCAGCCAGTGCAATGATACCGACCCATACTGCAACGCTGAGTTCGTAATGCACGATGTAGAGTCCCCAGAACGCGCCGGTCAGTGAGAACGGGATCGCAAGCATGACAAGGAGCGCCTCTGTTACCGAATGTTTGTTGAAATACAGGAGCAAAAATACAATAAACAGGGTAAGCGGGATCACGATCATAAGGGTCTTTTTCGCGTGTTCCATATATTTATATTCGCCTGTCCACTCAAGCGTATAACCCGCGGGAAGCATGCCTTTTTTTATAATCTCATC
>JAKAHI010000221.1 GCA_021815065.1 bacterium
TGCCGGACACCTGTCTTCTGAGTCGCTTGGAAAGGATGAACATGCGATAAAATCCCTGTCACAAAGAATAAAACTTTATCATGACTGGCGGTACACATTAAAGACACAAGCCTCGTTTTACGATTCGCTCGGAGGTAAATTCGTCCTCGATGGTATCGGGTTGTTCAAATTGATAAATGCGTTTCGCAGTATGAGACGGGACCTTCCTTCAATGCCGTTCAACCTTATGGGATTATTAAAAGCCTGGCGCACATTACCTGCCCGGGAGAAGCATGCCATAAAAAGGGGTATCATGAAAAAGGACGATTATGTAAAGATGGACGGCTTTACATTTTCATTCGGTGCACGGGTAAGACTCGAGATGAATGACGGACAGGTCTATGAGGCCGAATCAATCATACCGCGGGGTGCTTCAGATATGGATCGGAAACAGGTCGTTATGGAAAAGCTCGCCTATGCACTGGATTCCGAAGACAAGGCAAATGCCCTGTATGGACTGTTAAATCCTCAAACACCGGCGAGGGAATTTGTGAAGAGCATTTTGTAATGGGCCCGAAAATTTTATTTAAAACAAGGAAGAGTTTGAGACGATGCGAAGTGAAACACCAACGAAGTTTTACGAGCAGAGGCGAACCGCTCTTCCCTGTTGCATTTTTTTGGTTAAACAATAAGGATACTGTTTAAGTTATGAACAAATCCAGACCTGACATCGTTACGATCATCAAGCGGTTGAAGAAGGTCTACAAACAATGGGATGTTCCCATTGTTACGTTGATCAGCAACAGGAGCCATGATCCGTTCAGGATACTGATAGCGACGATCCTCAGCCAGAGAACGAAGGACGCTGTTACGGCACGGGCATCGGAAAGTCTTTTTAAGGTTGCATCCACGCCGCATGCAATGGCAGGCATGCCGGTAAAGCAGATTCAGGATATCATATATCCGGTTGGCTTCTACAGGGTAAAGGCAGGCTGGATCAGGGTTGTTGCACAGGCAATCGACGGCAGGTATAAGGGCGTTGTTCCGGACACCATCGAAGAGCTTGTAAAACTCCCGGGGGTCGGAAGGAAGACCGCAAATCTCGTAGTCGGACTTGGATATCGAAAACCTGCGATATGCGTTGACACGCATGTACACAGGATCTCGAACAGGTTCGGGTATATAAAAACAAAAACACCGTTAGAAACGGAAATGGCTCTGCGGAAAAAACTACCCGTACGATACTGGATCATCTACAACGACCTGCTCGTTGCGCTCGGCCAGGCGATCTGTCATCCGGTCTCCCCGAAATGTTCAATCTGCCCCGTTGCGGCATACTGCATGAAGACCGGCGTCAGAAGAAGCAGATGACTTGCATTTTTTGCGTCAAGTTTGCTATTCAATAACAGGAGGACGTTGTTATGAATTCCGTGTATCTTTTGCTTGCAGGACTGGGTGTTTTCGCGATCGGCTACAGGTACTACTCTGCGTTTATAGCTGCAAAGGTGCTGAGCCTCGATGAAACAAGAAAGACACCTGCTTATGCAAAAAATGACGGCAAGGATTTTGTACCGACCAACAGGTTTGTGCTGTTCGGACATCACTTTGCGGCAATAGCCGGGGCAGGTCCTCTGATAGGACCGGTTCTTGCAGCCCAGTTCGGATTTCTGCCCGGTGCCGTGTGGATTATCTTCGGTGCGGTGATAGCCGGTGCTGTCCATGATATTGTCATCCTTTTTGCTTCGGTGCGCAACGGCGGCGAGGCTCTGCATAACATCGCACGAAGGTACATGGGAAGGCTCAGCGGCATCACGACCGCACTTGCCACATTGTTCATCATCATAACAGCCCTGGCAGGGCTTGCCATAGCTGTTGTCAATTCCATGAACGAAAGTTCCTGGGGTACGTTTACCATCGGGTTTACCATACCGGTCGCATTGCTTATCGGATGGTATATGAAAAGCCTGCGCCCGGATAAGATCGCCGAGGCAAGCGTCATCGGAGTAGTGCTCGTGCTTACGGGTGTGATCTTCGGACGGATCATACAGCAGTCGCCCATAGCGCCGTGGTTTATGTTTTCGCGACACCAGCTTTCCATCATGCTTGCCGTGTATGGATTTACCGCATCGGTCCTGCCGGTCTGGCTCTTGCTCGCTCCAAGGGACTATCTGAGCACCTACATGAAGCTCGGCACCATAGCCCTGCTTGCACTGGGCATATTTATTGCACATCCCTATTTACAGATGCCTGCTTTGACAAAATTCATACACGGAGGCGGACCGATAATACCCGGCAAGGTATGGCCGTACGTATTTATCACCATCGCGTGCGGTGCCATATCGGGCTTTCACGCACTCATAAGCTCGGGAACAACCCCCAAGATGCTCAAGAATGAGAAGGACATACGGTTTATCGGTTATGGCGCCATGGTTACCGAGGGCTTTGTCGCTTTGATGGCGCTGATCGCTGCAAGCGTTTTGCCGCCGGGTGATTATTTTGCGATCAATACAGCCCCGGCAGTATTTGCGAAACTCGGGATGAGTACGATTCACATGAACGAACTCTCGCGGCTGGTCGGTGAAAATATCACCGGCAGGCCCGGAGGCGCAGTATCACTTGCAGTCGGCATGGCATATATTTTCGGGAATATCCCGGGATTGAAAACGCTGATGTCGTACTGGTATCACTTTGCCATTATGTTCGAGGCACTCTTTATTCTTACGACCATAGACGCGGGTACGAGGGTCGGAAGGTATATCCTGCAGGAGTCTGTCGGGAGTATTATACCAAAGGTAAAAGAGATCTCATGGTGGCCCGGGGTCATTATCACGAGTGCCGTGATATCCGTTTCCTGGGGATACCTTTTGTACTTCGGGAGTATCAGTACTATCTGGCCTATGTTCGGCGTTGCGAATCAACTGCTCGCCGTCATTGCGCTGACCATAGGCACCACGTTCATCCTCCATCGTGCACCCAAAAAGGTGTACAGTCTGATTACCTTTCTTCCGTTTGTCTTCATGTTTGTCGTTACCTTTACGGCGGGCCTTGAAAATATATTCGACATCTATATAAAGCAGCACACGACAACAGCGCAGGTAAACATCGTTTTGACGGTGTCCATGCTGGTCCTTGTTCTGCTTATTGCACTCGACGGCATCCGGAACTGGTTCAATATCCTTACCGGCAGAGCAAAGCCTGTTGCGGAAGATGAAGTCTCAGAGCACATCCCGGACGATGTCCGGCGTTCGATAGACAACCTGGAGTAACCGCCTTCTCCCCTAAGGAGTTATACCAAACGCGCACCAAACTGAGCACCGGTTATATACCATTATGTGCGAGCGGAATGTACTTTCCTTTCGACAATAGGACTTAAAGAATCTCAACCCTATCATTAGCAACCTGTGCAGCGAGTATTGACAAACAAATCAAATTATCCTAAATATACAATTATTATGAACAACCATTATAAAAATAAGGAAAAAATCGATAAGATGCAGGATGCAATAATAAAGGCGGCGATTAAGGTTTATGCTGCGAAAGGCATGCACGGCATCAGGATAGCCGATATAGCAAAAGAGGCAGATGTTTCCTACGGGCTTGTTTATCATTATTTTAAAAACAAGGAAGACGTCCTGAATGCCA
>JAKAHI010000222.1 GCA_021815065.1 bacterium
TGCCGGACAACATACCGGTAGCGAGCATGGTCGGGGACCAGCAGTCGGCACTCTTCGGACAGGCATGTTTTGAGGCAGGCACCGTAAAAGCGACGTATGGAACGGGTTCTTTCGTTCTGTTTAATACATCAGACAAGCTGGTACACTCGAAGCATGGTTTGTTGACGACCATAGCGTGGCAGATCAAGAACAAGGTCTTCTATGCCCTCGAAGGCAGTGCCATGATCTCCGGTGCAGCAGTTCAATGGGCGAGAGACGGGCTTGGCATTATCCGCAGCTCGGAAGAGATAGAACCGCTTGCTGCAAGCGTACCGGACAGCGGAGGCGTGGTGTTCGTGCCTTCGTTAAGCGGGCTTGGAGCACCGTGGTGGAGACCGGATGCAAAGGGACTTTTAACAGGGATAACGAGGGGGACCAATAAGGCGCATATAGCGAGGGCCATACTCGAGGGTATCGCATTGCAGGAATATACGCTCGTTGAATCCATGAAACAGGATACCGGTCAGAAACTCAGTTCGTTGAAGGTCGATGGAGGAGCAAGCAAGAACAATCTGCTGATGCAGTTTCAGGCAGACATCCTGAGTATAGCCGTTATAAGGCCCCAGAATATAGAAACGACATCTCTGGGTGCCGCAATGCTTGCCGGGCTGTCCGCCGGTATATGGAAGGACATGAAAGAACTGAAAAACAAATGGAAAGAAGATAAAACGTTCAGGCCTTCGATGCCTGTTGCCCAGAGAAGAGGATTCCTCTCACGGTGGGAAAGTGCGATTAAAAAGACCCTTATCATGCCGTAATCTTTTTGATGGACAACGCTGTAAACAGCGTGGTCCTTCGGCGGCAGGGAATAAGTAAACCGCCTTCAAAAACGAAGAAGGACGGATTACTATCCGCCCTTCTTGAGTTTTGAGTTTTGAATCTTAATTTTCGAGTTTCTTATTACTTATGCATATTCATGCCCGGCTGTTGCTGGTTCATGCGCATCCCCTGACCCTGCTGCTGGTTCATGTTCATTTCGTGCTGCATCTGCTGATTCCGGTTTTGCATCATTTCCTGCATGTTCATCTTTTCCTGATTTTGAATATCATTTTTCATCTGATTTGCAGCATTGAGGGCATTCTGGTTCTTTGTTTGCCGCGCGTGGTTCTCGTATGCATTGATATTTGCGTGGACGGATTTCATAACATCTCCGAGCTTCAGGTTGTACTTCTTGGCAATCTCACCCCATCCCATACCCTGTTTCTTTAAAGACATAATTTCACTGACCGGCTGCTTGGATGCCTTTGCAAGCGCCCCTGCAATGACGATCTCCCCGTTTCCGTAGTGCTGTTTTTGCATTGCTTCGATAGTTTTTGCATTAACACTGCCGGTCTTTTCCATCAACTGCACTTGTTCCCTGTTCTGGACCTGTGTTTGCGTTTTGGTCTGTGTCTTCGTCTGCGTTTTTATTTCTTCCCGTGCCTGTGTGGCTGTCTGCTCTTCAGCCAATGCTGCCCCTGTCAATACAACGGCAAGTGCCATTGCTCCAATACCTATGAGTAATTTTTTCATAAAACTTACCTCCTTTTTGTTTATTAGTTAGACGCAGCAGCCTCTAAAATGTAACAGCCAATCCAAGAGTGAAGGTCGAAAGGGTATTCGTCGTGTAGCTCATCGAGGGGTTGTGGTTCAGAGAACCGCTGCCGGACGGGCCTGACATACCGCTGCCTGTGCCGGACATTGCCATGGTACCCATGCTGCCTTTTGCAGTACTCCCGCTGTTATTACTATAAAGGTTATTTGTCGGGTATGTTGTTATACCTGCAGACAATCTGTACATTGCATAAAAGCCGATATATCTATTGATAGAGTACGATGTACCTATATCAAGGGCTGAGTCCACCTGGGAAACGCCCGGATCAACGGCTGTATCCACGGCCCCTTTCAGATACAAGAGCCAGTCGTTTACCGGGAAGACATACAATCCTGCAAAAACGCCGATAAAGCTGCCGGGTCCGTTGATATAATAGTACAATGGTCCTGCGCCGACACTGAACTTATCGGTAATGGCGTAGCGCGGGTCCAGTCTCAATGACAGGGAATAATATCCATCGGTATTTGCCGTGGCCCCGAAGGTATAACTCGCCAGTCCTCCAAGTTTCCAGCGCTTGCCGATCCCCTGATAGAGGCTCGCATTGATGATATGGAACTCCTGCGTATCCGATGTCTGCGTGAAATTCCATTCGTGCGTATAGCCGATACCCATATAGGTTTTATCGGACGGCATATACCCGAGTGACCCGTAGAGATTATAAAAGGTATTGTTTTGATTCGTGAAAGAAACGTCACTGCCTATTCCGGGATAGAACCCGGCATACGCACTGGCTGCAAAAAAAAACAAACCTGTAATGATGCCCGCGTTTACAATCAACTTTAATCTTTTCATCCTGCCTCCTGGACCGTTTTAATGATAAGACTGGCGAGTTTAATATTCAATACAAATTACCCGAAACTATACATAGAGAATTATCTTGCAGAGAAAATATCTTTATGTTAAGAACGGACAAAATGTATGGAGGTGGAATATGAAAAAGTTCAAGTTTGGGATTGGTTTACTATTTGCAGCATTGTTTATCTTACCGGCAACAGCATTTTCTAACGGATATACAAGCCCATGGCTGGGAGGTCCGCTTCAGGGTCCTGCCGTGGCATCGGGAGCCGGTATTTACTGGAACCCCGCATCTATAGGCGCCATAAATGCAAACAGCCTGTTCTTTACGATTGAACCGACGTACGAGTACGTAAGCTTCCAAAGAGCTGGATTGAATCCATACAACGGCGATCTGCCCTACAATAAAGCAAGTTTTCATACATGGGCGCCTCTTCCAACACTTGCACTCACCTTGAAGCTGCCGGCGAATTTTTCGTTCGGTCTCGGGGTGTATTCCCCCTTTGCGCGGGTAGCCTACTACCCCAAGGACGGGGCCGAACGTTTTAACGGCTCGCAGGAAACCATGGCATTCGTCAATGTTACGCCGGTCATAACGTATAAGATCGTTCCCTCCCTTATCATTGGTGCGGGACTGAATTACAGTACCATGTATCTTGACGAGTATCAGAGTACAACGCTTGATTTTGCCAACCCGGCAGATGAAAACCCCCTCTACGAAGCAAAGGTACATATCAAAGGCAATATGGGTTCTGCCTGGGGATGGACAGCGGGTATCTATTATAAACCAACGCCGACCTTTTCAGCGGGTATCTCTTACGTACCGAGCGTAAATTATGTTATACAGGGTAATACGGACATCAGCACGACGCTCGCAGGCAATATTACCGCAAAATCGAAATTATACCTTACCATGCCGCAGATGATCAATTTCGGCCTGCATTTTCTGCCGGCAAAGGATTGGATTGTCGACCTGACCGAACAGTGGATCAACTGGTCTCAATATAAGAACATACACCTTCAACTGTACGATGCTTCGAGCCCCCTTGCAAACAGGGATATGTATATACTCACCGGTTTCGAAGACGTACTGAACTCGAAGTTGTGGGTCGGATATAAAGGCTTCAGCAAGTGGCTTCTTGCATGCGGTGCAGCGTACGATCCCTCCGGCATACCGCTGGACAATA
>JAKAHI010000223.1 GCA_021815065.1 bacterium
TCTTTTGATTTTATAAACTCAAGTAGTTCCATGCTTCTTGCATCAGGAATAGAAGGTGTATCCGGATTGAGGTTAACAGGATCATGGTTCGCATGTGCCTGCTGCTTTATTCTTGAACTAAAAGCCGCCTTGGATACAAAGGCAAGCGTATAAAGCGATACAACCTGGAGGAATGTCCTTTCAAGCTCGGCGGGCATGCGCTCTGTTACATGCAGTGCAACCGTAAGTACTGCCGTAAGATATATAAGCCCGAGCATGAATACGAGCATCTCAGCCCGCCTAATCCTGCTTGCAAGCTCGGACTGTTCCAATACGGTAGCTGATGATCGCGCACTGAGCCACCGTGTGAATTCCTTTTTACCCATGTAAGCAAGCTGAAGCGCAAGATAGGCCGATGTTGTAAGCTCCATTGCCTTTATACTATTCGGCTGTTTCAGAGCAATGAAGGCGCGGATAAAGGGTGTTACGTTTATCCAGTCCCACAGTATCAAACCGATCTGGACAATGGTTGCAATCCACAGCAAAACAAAGATTATGTCCCCGAATTCATGCTCAACCTTTAGCAAATTTTTGTTGTAGGTATTATTATTCATGCCTTTTTATTACGATTGTATCCTATACACGTCAAATAAAAGCTGTTGTTTTGTGTTTTTGTGGCTTTTGATACGAATCTGATACGAAAGTGCTATAAAAGTGATACGAATCCTTTGAGTGGTTATAAAAAGTCCTTGTTTTACAGTTGTTTGCAAACATTCGTATCATGCATGATTCGTATCAGATTCATATCATGAGAAATGATATGAATAATTAACAAGGGTTTGACCTGAAACGAAGAAGATTTAGGGCTGTTGCCAGCTATTTCAGCAGTTCCCGTGCTATGATGAGCTTCTGGATCTCGGATGTGCCCGCACCGATCTCGAGCAGCTTGGCATCCCTGAAATACCGCTCAACCTTATACTCGCGCATGTACCCGTAACCGCCCATGATCTGGATTGCCTCGCGTGCCGATCTGTTGACCATGTCCGAGGCAAACAGCTTTGCAATGGAAGCCTCTTTCGTGATCCTTTTCCCCCGGACCATGAGTTCGATCAGGTTATAGACATAATGGCGTGCGACCTCGAGTTCTGCGGACATGACTGCAAGCTTTTCCTGTATAAGCTGAAACTCCGAAAGATACTGGCCGAATTGTTTCCGTTGTTTTACATATATGACCGCTTCATCAAGACATGCCTGTGCAATGCCGATGCTTGAAAGCGGGGTGTAAGCCCGCTCCACATCAAGAGACGCAAACATATCCTTAAATCCGTTCCCTTCTTTGCCGAGGAGCTGGTCCCTCGAAACCCTCACGTCTTCGAGCACGACTTCACCGGTCGGCGAGCATCGTCCCCCGAGTTTTCTGAACGGCTTCCCCGTGGACAGGCCCTGCATGCCCCTTTCAAGGATAAACGCGCAGCCGCCCTCTGCCTTTGTCGAGCCGGGCTTTCTCGCTATCACGATAAAAAAATCCGCTATGGGTGCATTGGTTATAAACGTCTTGCGGCCGTTGATGATGTAATCGCCGCCGTCTTTTTTCCAGTTCGTTGTTATAGACAGTGCATCGGAGCCCGCATCGGGTTCTGTCAGAGCCCAGCAGCCCGTTTTTTCGCCCCTGATTATACCGGGCAGGTATTTTTGCTTTTGTTCCTCTGATCCATGCCGGGCAATATTGTTTGCGAAGATCAAATCGGATGCATTCAAAGAAAGATTGTATCCGAACGACACCCTGCAGTTTTCCTCATAAACAACAGCCTTTGCGTAGTAATCGCCCATGCCTCCGTACTGTTCCGGCAGGTGGGGGCCGACATAACCGAGGCCCGCTGCATGCCTGAGCACATCCAGGGGAAACGACTCTTTTTCGTCGCTCTCATCGGCAACCGGTGCAAGTTCCTTCAGATTGAACTTCCGCACCTCATCCCGTAACTTTATGTACTCTTCCCTCTTGGCAAATATCATTTTACGTCCTTTACTCAGACAATTGGAATAAAAGGGCGTATGAGAATACGCCCTTACTGGTATTGAAGCCGGTATCTATTTGCAGTCGCCGATGCGTTTCCCTTTAAAATGGTAGACCATATGCATGTTGTTTTTGGCTTTTCCTTCGGTATCCATGGTCATGCTCCCCTCATAACTCGTACCCTGGCTATAGGTGACCTCGCCTGTGCTGGTCATAGGGTTCTTGCCTGTGCAAACGGTCTTCCAAGAAACGCGGTTTCCCACAACCTTATAGTCCTTGATTTTACAATCCTTGTTTTCTTTCGATGTTTGCGGGACTGTTTTCTCGGGGTTCTCAACATCCTTTTTGGTTATACACTGGGTTTGCGTCATTGGCTTCATTGCAAACGGCATGTGCATGCCTTTCATCTCCATGGACGTTGTTATCTCCCATAATCCGTACTTCATGTTCGGTGAAGCAGCCGCACCGATGGTGGCAAATACTGCTACGATGACCACCGACCAAATTATACTTTTTATATTCATACCTGTCCTCCTTTGAACCAAGCATACATTAAATCTGCACACAGGGCAATGCATCTCTTGTCCGGTTCATGCTGCTATGAAATAGCGGGGCCCTTTCTTTATGATAAACCCCTCTTTCCCAAGCTGCAAGAGGAGCTTGCCGGCCTGCCCGGCATCGATCATGAGCATCCGTGCGATTGCAGATGCAGTTGCAGGGCGTTCAATAAGTGTCTTTAAGATCCTTCCCCGCATCTGTCTGTTCGACCCCTGAAAAGGAGATTGTTTTTGATAATGGGCGCTTTTTTTATTGAGCCCGGGGAATTGCCGCTTGAGCAGCACGCCATAATCCATAAGAGCATGATACCACTCTCCGGGGTTGCGCCTGTTCAGCGTTTTTTCAACGAGAAGGAGGATATCCTGGTCTTTGATATTTTGTTTGCCCTGAAAAAAGAAATGGATAAAGACCCGGCGGATGTTTGTTTCTATAAAAACAGCCGGCAGGTTAAACGCAAAGGCGGAAATTGAGGAAGCAGTCGCCCTGCCGATCCCGGGAAGCGTTGCGAGCACATCCACGGAATCAGGAAGCATGCCGTTGAAATCACGTATCACCCGGACTGCGATCTCCTTTAACGCAACCGCCCGGCGGTTGTACCCCATGCCCTGCCATACGCGCAGCACTTCCTGCAGGGAGGCATTCGCGAGCGATCTAAAATCCGGGAAAGCAGCGATGAACTCTGCATATTTCGTTGTGACCCTCTCCACCTGCGTCTGCTGGAGCATGACTTCGGACACGAGGATATGGTAGGGGTTTTTTGTCCTCCGCCACGGCAGATCCCGGCCGTGCTTTTTATAGGAGCGGGAGACGATCGTTCGGAATTTTTTTATTGCAGGGGTTGCCGGACTTTTTTGCTTCACGGGTCAACCATATAAAGAACAGGGATGGATGTCAAACCGGGCGAAGCCGTTCCATGCATATGCCCGCAGTCTCAATGCCGACAAAAAAATCTGTTTGCATAAACGGATTTATTTTGATATTGATAAAATAATCAATAAATTCCTTTGTCAGGAGGATGGTATGGCAGATGTATTTTTGACCGAATCGCAGA
>JAKAHI010000224.1 GCA_021815065.1 bacterium
TGGGCTTACCAGAAGGAAAACCTTGGATATAAAAACCGCCATTGATATTACGAACAACCTCAAGCGGTTCGATCCCGATGACCCGGTAAAATATGACTTTGCCCTATGCCACCTCGGTATTTCCGGCAAGTGCCCGTCAAAACGCTCTGCACGGTCATGCCTTTCCTGTGCGTTCAAGGACGTGTGTGTACGTTAAACCGTAAAATGCAATAAGGAAATTTACTTATTCGCTCAATCCCGCGATCCACCTGATATCTATAAGTTTCCTTATAGGAACGAGATTTTAGTCCTCTGTATGTTTATATGCTATTACCCGGTATGGTTTCCTCATCGGATTTTCGAAGAATACCTATATTTGACGCGGGATTATCGCTCATTGCATAAACTTCCTTATTTTTCAAATGCATTTTTCGGGTTAACCAAAATCATGATATTATAAAATAGCGAAGTATTCCTCTTGAACGATTGTAGAACAGGAAAAATGGAGCTGAAGGGGATCGAACCCTCGGCCTCTACAATGCCATTGTAGCGCTCTCCCAAACTGAGCTACAGCCCCATAAAAAAGCGGTTTGAAAATGTTTATTGTTTTGTGCTGTCGACGGACGTTTGTTCCGGCTGCGATGGATGCAACTCTTCTTTCAGATTTAAAAGCTTGTTTTCAAGTTCTTTCAGTCTTTCGATGGAAGAGGAAAAAACTTTAACATCATCAAGTCCTGATTTCGAGGTTGCGTAAAACTGGTGTCCAAGCTCATAAACGGACAAGTTATACTGCCGTGTTATTTCATAGAGCTTGATCCTTGTTTTTACAAAATGTGCATACGTTACCGCATTCTGCTTAACAATATCCATTATCTTTTCTAATTTCTCAGGTATCTTAATCTCACTCATAAAACTCAATGTAACAAAACTTCATAAGAAAGTCAAATTGAAAGCATTTCGAAGAGCAGCTTCAGCTTTTCTTTGGATTTCCTGCCGGGAGATATTTCTACTCCGCTCGATACATCGATTGCATACGGTTTATAGGTGGTTACTATTTTGTGCACATTGTCCGGTGTTATACCGCCGGATAGGATGTATTTTATGCTGCCGGACAGACCGTTTAAAAGTGTATGGTCGAAAAGTTTGCCCGAGCCCCCGAATTCACTGGTATAACTATCAAGCAAAACGATACTCAGTCCGGATTTGTTTATCTCGTTTATCGAAGCGGCGTCTTGAACCCTGAATGCCTTTATCGCTTTATTGCCGATCTTTTTAATCATACGTAGCGGCTCATTGCCGTGCAGTTGTACATAATGAAGTCCTAACGTATCGGTGATTGTCTGGATGACGTCGATATTTTCATCGACAAATACACCTACAGTCGATACAAAAGCGGGCAGGTGATTGATAATCTTTATTGCCTGTTCGGGTTTTATGTACCGCGGACTTTTCTTATAAAAGACGAATCCAATCGCGTCGGCACCATAATCGCAAGCAGTCAGGGCATCCTCCCTTGAGGTTATGCCGCAAATCTTGACCTTCATAATGGGTCTTTCAGCCTCCACCCTCCCTTTTATTCGGCCCATCTTCCGGATGGGTGCCCGCGTCAAGGGAGGGATAGAGAAAGGATGCATCAGACGGCAACAATATTTTATACCTGAGGGAGATCTTTGAGAGACTTCTTGATTTCCGCTTCCGGGTATTCATAGTCCTGGAGCTTACCCCGTAAATAACTGTCATAGGCAACAAGATCGAAGTGTCCGTGTCCGCTGAGGTTAAACAGTATGACCTTTTCTTTGCCTTCTTCTTTTGCTTTCTTGGCCTCCTGTATCGCACTCAGGATTGCATGCGCCGATTCCGGAGCCGGAATAATGCCCTCTGTCCTTGCAAATGTTATGGCAGCTTCAAACACCGGAAGCTGATTGTAAGCAATGGCCTCTATGATCCCCTCGTGATAGAACTGGCTTACCAGGGGAGAATCGCCGTGATACCTCAAACCCCCTGCATGGATGCCGGGAGGCATGAAATTATGTCCGAGCGTATACATCTTGATAAGCGGTGTAAGTCCTGCCTCATCGCCGAAGTCGTAAGTGTAAGGTCCTTTCGTAAGAGTGGGACACGATGCAGGTTCCACAGCTATCGCCCGCAGGTTTTTTCCTGCAAATTTATCCATGAGAAATGGAAACGCAATACCGCCGAAATTGCTGCCTCCGCCGCATGAGGCAATGACAATATCGGGATACTCGTTGATCTTTTTGAACTGTTCTTTTGCCTCAAGGCCGATGACGCTTTGATGGATCAGAACGTGGTTTAAGACACTCCCGAGGGAATAATTGGTGTCGTTGTGCGACGCTGCATCCTCGACAGCTTCGCTTATGGCAACGCCGAGACTGCCCGGCGACGCAGGGTCTGCCTCAAGCACTTTTCTGCCGGCATTTGTCAGTTCTGTCGGGCTTGCATGCACCTGTCCGCCCCATGTTTCCATCATAATTCTTCGGTATGGTTTTTGATCATAGCTGACTCTTACCATATACACGGTTACGTCGAGCCCCAGGAGTTTGCCTGCCATAGAAAGGGCGCTGCCCCATTGTCCTGCGCCGGTTTCCGTTGCGAGCCTCTTAATGCCTTCTTTCTTGTTGTAATAAGCCTGTGCAACGGCTGTATTGGGTTTATGACTGCCCGGAGGACTTACGCTTTCATTCTTATAGTATATGTGGGCAGGCGTTTTCAGGTAAGCCTCAAGGTTGTGTGCTCTCACTAAAGGCGTGGGCCTCCACATCGCGTATATCTTGAGCACCTCTTCAGGTATATCAATCCACCTTTTCGTTGATACCTCCTGTTCGATCAATGCCATGGGAAAGATCGGCTTGAGATCATCGGGGGTTATCGGCTTTTTTGTCCCGGGGTGAAGTACCGCTGCCGGTGGTTTCGGCATGTCCGCCATAACATTATACCACCGCCTCGGTATTTCTGTTTCATCCAAAAGTATCTTTGTCTGCATTTTTATCTCCTTTCGATAAATGAACTTAGTCTGAATTTATTTACGAACTCTTGCAATTTATTTACCGGCGACTCTGCACGCATAAAAGCCTCTCCAATCAAAAAACCGTTTACCCCGAACTTCAAAAGCTCGGATATTGTATCCGTCGATGCTATGCCGCTCTCTGCTATCGTTATTATGTGTTTTGGCATGTTTTGCATTATGTGTTCAACAATATCCGTATTTGTGGCAAACGTTTCGAGGTTCCGGGAATTTATGCCTATTATTTTAGCACCTGCATCAATAGCTGTTTTGAGCTCGTCCTCATTATGTATTTCGACCAGCGGCTCCATGCCGAGCTTCCGGGAAAGCCCGATATAGCCGGCAAGCCGTTTATCCAAAATTTTAACGATGAGCAGAACGGTATCTGCCCCCAATGCCCTTGATTCGTAGATCTGAAATTCATCGACAATAAAATCTTTCCTTAAGACAGGGATGTTCACGACTTCCTTTACTGCTTTGAGATCTGCAAGGCTGCCGCCAAAGTATTGTTCGTCGGTAAGAACGGAAATTGCAGACGCTCCGCCCGAAGCAAAACCCTGCGCGATACCCTTTACATCGGGTTCTTTTATG
>JAKAHI010000005.1 GCA_021815065.1 bacterium
GGATATCGACGCAAAGAAGATAGCGCTCGGTTACAAACAGCTCTTAAAGAATCCATGGGAAGAGATTGCGGAACAATATTCGACAGGTACCAGGGTAAGCGGGACAATAACAAGCATCACGGACTTCGGTTTATTCGTTGAAGTCGAGCAAGGCGTAGAAGGTCTGGTGCACATCGATGATGTCGCATGGAGCAAAAAGGTCAAGAATCCTCTGTCCTCCTATAAAAAGAGTGAAAAGATCGAAGCAATTGTGCTCAGTGTAGACAAGAACAATCAAAAACTATCTCTCGGGATAAAACAGTTAACACCCGACCCATGGCGTAACATTTCAAAACGTTATAAGAAAGGCGAGGTTGTTAAAGGCACGATAACAGGCAATGTGGATTTTGGCGTATTTGTGGAGGTTGAAGACGGAGTCGAGGGACTGGTACATATTTCGGAGATAGAGAACAAATCGGACATGGAGCAAGAGGTCCCGCCCGAAACTTACAATGTAGGGAACGAGATAGAGTGCGCTGTACTCAATGTAGATGAAATGAACAGGAAGCTGTCCCTCGGTTTAAAAATACTCCACAAGCAGAAAGAGAAAATGGTCATAAAGGAATACCTGAAGACAAACGAAGAAAGCGTATCGAACATCGGAGAACTGCTGAAATTAAAAAGCAATGGGAAATAAGAGATATCCATGGATAAAAAAACAGCTAACATTCTTGCCGTAACGCTTCTCCTCGTCGTCGTACTGTCCTTCCTTGCTTCGTTGTTTTTCAAAGTACATACCGGCAGGCTGTCGACCATCTCTCCGGATTCGATCTTTCAGTCTTCTAACAGGATAGGCGTTGTCGATATCAAGGGGGTTATTGCAGAGCCTCAGCCGGTAATACGCGAGCTCGACGAATTTTCCAAAGACAACAACATAAGAGCCATAATCGTCCGTATCGATTCACCGGGCGGCGGTGTTGCCGCAGCTCAGGAAATATATGATACGCTGGTACGGATCAGAAAAAAGAAGATCGTTGTTGTTTCCATGGGAACGGTAGCGGCGTCCGGAGGCTATTATATAGCATGCGGCGCAGACAAAATAGTTGCAGAACCGGGGACTATTACGGGCAGTATCGGTGTCATCATGGAATTTTTCGATGTCGGTGACCTCTTAAAATGGGCAAAGGTAAAAAGCGAAGTCGTGAAGAGTGGAAAATTCAAGGATATAGGCTCTCCGTTCAGGGCGATGAAACCCGACGAAAAAGCATATCTTCAATCCGTTATAGACGATGTATTACTCCAGTTCAAAACCGTTGTCTCCGAGAACAGGCATATCCCGATGAACACGGTAACTGCAATAGCAGACGGTAGAATATTTGCAGGGGATCAGGCACTGAAATTGGGGCTTGTCGATAAACTCGGCGGTCTGCATACAGCAAAAGAGCTTGCAGCAAAACTCAGCGGCATCAAAGGAGAACCGAAACTTGTTTATCCTTCACCTCCAAGAAAAGATTTTTACAGCCTGCTGGCTAATAGTATTGCAAATGTGGTTGAAGAGAGAATGTTCGACAATAATCTCTTCAAACTGAGTTATATATTAAATATGCCGAAGTAGGGGGCTTAATCATGAAAAAAAGCGAACTGATTGAAAGACTTGCAGAGAAATTCCCGCATATAGCAAAGGCCGACGTAGAAAAGATAGTAAATAGTATGGTAGAAAGGGTCATTGATGCCTTGAGAAAAGACGATAGAATAGAGATTAGAGGTTTTGGAAGCCTGTTTGTCAAGGCAAGAAAAGGAAGGGAAGCAAGAAATCCAAAAACGGGAGTACGTCTTACCATCGAACCCAAACATGTTCCTTTTTTCAAAGCAGGAAAAGAATTAAAAGAACTCGTCAATAAAAACACACAGGGAAAATGAACAGACTGTGGGCTCCATGGCGCTTGAAATACATTCTTGAGGACAACGTTCAGGGGAAAGACAAGGTGTGCATTTTCTGCTTCTATCCATCGGAGAAACAACCGGACGATAAAGAGAATCTGGTGCTGTACAGGGGAAAATTATCCTTTATCATGATGAACCGGTATCCATATAACACAGGACACATCATGATTGCGCCGTACCGGCACACCTCAACGTTTCAAGATCTGTCAAAAGAGGAACTCGAAGATATTTCACTCCTTATGAAATCCGGCATACATGCACTGAATGAAGCTTTTTCACCCGAAGGTCTCAATATAGGTATAAACCAGGGTAAGATTGCGGGAGCAGGCTACGAAGAACATATACACGTACATATAGTACCAAGATGGAACGGGGACACGAATTTTATGCCGGTTGTAGGCGATACAAAGGTACTCCCGGAATCTCTGACCGATACGTATGACCGTATAAAGGAAAAATTACATGAAGCTTATTAAACAAACGATAACCGTGCTTTTTATACTACTGCTGTTTTTGATACTCTATGAAAACTACGATAATCTCCAGCATGCATTCTCATTCAAACTGAATTTATATTTTATCGGATGGTACACCTCGAAAATACCCGTATGGCTGATTATTCTTATAGCCTTTGCGTGCGGCTATGCCATTGCATACATAACCGGGCTTCTTCAAAGGTTATCCTACAAAAAGAAAATAAAGCAGATCGAGCAAAAGCTTCGGACCGTTGATACCGCGGTGTCTCCGGCAAAAGAAGAGGAAAAAACGGAAAGAATGGACGATCCGTCTCAGATAGACGGCATCACTAAGGATACGCACCATTAACGATCTTCCGCAGGAAATTCCCTCCGAATCGGCTCTTACCCTGTATCCGGGGAAAGATGTATGACCAAAGAAAATTGGTTGATATACGGGGCCAACGGATATACCGGCCAACTTGTTGTCGAAGAAGCATTGCACCGCGGCCATAGACCCATCCTTGCCGGACGTTCCAAGGAAAAGATCGAGCCCATTGCCAATCGTACAGGGCTCGAGTATGTGGTAGCAGATCCGGCAGACACCGGTTCCTTAAAAAAGGCTTTGTCGGGTGTCGGGCTGATATTCAACGCTGCGGGGCCGTTCATACATACCAGCACCCCGATCATCAAGGCATGTCTTGAGTATGGAATTCATTATACGGATATCACCGGAGAGATCCCCGTATTTCAAAACATCTTCTCCTATGACAGCCAGGCAAAGCAAAAAGGGATTGTCCTCATGCCGGGCATAGGGTTCGATGTTATACCGACCGACTGCCTTGCCCTCTACGTCGCTGAACATGTGCCCGGGGCCGTGGAACTGGAGCTTGCATTTGCAGGTCTTGGTCATATAAGCCCCGGCACCATGAAGACCATGGTCGAGATGATACCGGGCGGAGGTATGGTTCGCCGGGATGGCAGGCTTACAAGCTATCCTCTCGGCAGGGGTGCGAAAAAGGTACTATTCCCTGACGGTGAACATACGGTAATCCCCATTCTCTGGGGAGATCTGGAAACCGCATACCATTCGACAGGGGTAAAGAACATCACGACCTCCATGGCCTACCCCGATTTTATGATCCCGTTTTTACCGGCCGGAATATCCATAATGCAGAAGCTGTTTGCGAGTAAGACGATCCAGCGTTTGGCGCAAAAGATGATCGGCATGACCGTCAAAGGCCCGGGGAAGGATGCGCGAGAGCGAGACAGATCGTATGTCTGGGCGCGGGCTGCCGATGGTAAAGGGAATGAAAAACAGGCATGGCTCGACATACCGGAGACTTATCTATTTACAGCCGTTGCAAGTGTCCTGACCATAGAAAAAATCTTCGAACTGCATCCCAAAGGCGCACTCACGCCAGCTATGGCATTCGGATCCGGTTTCGTCCTGAACATCAATGGTGTGAAGCGTTACGATAAGCTGCCCGGTTAAACCTTCTCGAAGATGTTGATACACATAGCAGCCTCTTCAACACCGATAAAGCCTCCTCCGTTCTCAGTCAGGGCAATCCGTGCGCTTTCAACCTGTCTCTTTCCCGCTTCTCCCCTGAGCTGAAGGATCTCCTCGTATATCTGGGCAAGACCCGAAGCCCCGACAGGATGACCCCTTGATTCAAGCCCTCCCGAGGTGTTTATAGGCAGGCTTCCGCCGAGCTTTGTTGCACCAGATTCCGCAAAGATCCCCCCTTCTCCGAGTTTGCAGAAACCCATTGCCTCTGCCTGGTGCAGCTCGCCGTAAGCCGTAGCGTCATGGAGTTCCGCCGTATCGATATCGCCGGGCCCAAGACCAGCCTTTTCATACGCCTGTTTGGACAGTCTCATACCGATGTCAGGCGCATCGATGTCCCTGTCTATGCCCGACCCCAGTACCGACGCCCTTATCTTTACAGGCCGAGCATTGCCGAGTTTTTTGAGAAAACTCTCCGAACACAGAATAGCTGCTGCTGCACCGTCTCCGACCGGTGCACACATCGGACGTGTCAACGGATAAGAAACGAGTTTATCGTTCAACACCTGTTCCACGGTCATGGATGTCTGATACTGCGCAAGCGGGTTCATGGAGGCGTGCCAGTGGTTCTTTGCGGCAATCACCGCAAGCTGGTGCTGCGTCGACCCGAACCTTTTCATGTGCCACTTCGCACCCATTGCATAAGCATCCATGAATATGCTTCTCTCGTCGCCGGACTCCGCTTTATCCGGCGGGATCACGGTATTGAACTCCCGGCTCATCTCGACAAACCTCTTCATGTTGTTTTCGACATCCTCTATGTCCATGGATGTCGCATACGCCTGCAGGGAAAGGAACTTATCCGGATTCGATATCTTCTCTGAACCCACGGCAAGGACAACGTCGTACATACCTGCTCTGATGCCCGTGTATCCGAGATAAAGGGCCGTCGAAGCGCCTGCGCATGCGTTCTCGACGGATGTTATAGGGATATCCTGAATCCCCATACCCCGCAGTATGACCTGGCCTTTTATGGAATGCTGATTGGAAAACATGCCCCAGTACGAGTTCGACACAAACGCCCCCTGAATCTGCTCCTTTCCAAGCCCGGCGTCCTTTAATGCAAGGCCAATGGCATCATGCGCCATACTCTTCACGGTCTTGTCGGCAAACTTGCCGAACCGTATCATCCCGATACCTATCACATAAACATTGTCCATTCATTACTCCTTTCAATTCGTGAACTACCGCATCTTTCACCCCCACTCTTTCTCCCCCCGTCAAGGGGGAGAAGTAGTAGTGTTTATACGTTTATTTGAACCATCTCACCGGTACATCTTCTCTCGGCACAGCATGATCGGTTTTTACCTTTGCGTATCCCACTGCGATGGTTGTTACAACCTTCCAAGGATATGCTATTCCGAACCTTTTTCTCAAACCCGGCAGATACCCGAAGGCAGTTGCTGCATATCCGTTATAACAGGTGCCGAGCCCCAGCGCATGTGCTGCAAGCACGATGTTCTGCGCACAGATGCCGGCGTCGAGGTTGGGATCGCTGATACCGCGCTTGTCCATAAGAATCAAAATCAATGCCGGTGCTCCGTAAAACAGGTTGTCGTTCCTGCGGTCAGCCTTGTCCAGGGGGAAAAAGGGACGCTGATCCATCTGCCGTATCATGAAATAGCTCATGAGTGTCGCAAGTATCTTCTTGATAAAATTCGGATTCAGGTACAGATTCTTCAACCATCTCAGCACCTTCATGGACCGGACTTCTATCTCTCTGATCAGTGCTGTGTCCGTTATTGCAACAAACGTAAACGGCATATTGTTCCCTGCTGTGGGTGCATACCTGCCCGCCTCCATTATCCTGTGCAGGAGCGCTTCAGACACAGCCGTATCCTTGAAGATCCTGTTGGAGCGCCTCCGGTAGATGACCCGCTCTACTTCGGTAAGGTCCTTTTCTATCTCGCTGTAAGGGGCGTTCCTGTCCGTAAAAGGCATGGGCAGTCTCAGTATGGATTCTTTGACGGTTTTATACCGTCCGCCCAACACCTTATAGCCTCCGGACATGCTGATAGAATGGGTCGGGCATACCGCGATACAATTATAACAGTTGATACATGCCTTATCGAAGCCCCCTACCCCGGAAACATAGGGCATGCCGGTCTTTGAACTCCATTTGATGGTACCGGTGGGGCACGTTTCGAAACAAAACCTGCACTTATCACCGATACACGTTTCCCGGTCATTGTACCATTGAGGCCAGTGCGTATCCGGTGCGTATGCCTTTCTGAATTTTTCGAACATCATAATGAAACCTTATACACATTACCCGCTGAGGTATTAAAGGTATTCCTCAGCATGATTTCAAGGGGCTTCTGCGAGACGGTCTTCGGTATGTCCCTGACTATCTGAATATAGGACGGAACGGTATTCGGTGTCAGTTTTTCTTTACACATCCTGAATATATCAGCCGGATCTATCGTCTTACCTTCAAAAGGTGCGATTGCTGCAACCAGGTCGCTCTCTCCTGGTGCTCCGGACGATGCCGGTATACCGTAGACGCATACCTCGGAGATATCGGGATGTTCCCCTATGATCTTTTCGATATAATCTGGTTGTATAAATTCCCCCTGCCTTCTCAGTCCCCCGCCCTTTCGGTAATCGAAAAAAAAATATCCCTCTTCATCCGTATGTCCCATATCACCCGTACGCAGCCAGCCTGCCCTTGTTTTTTCTTCAGATGCCTTTTTGTTTTTGTAGTATATAACCTCTGCCTGCTCGCCTGCCATCCTCCAGACGATCTCGCCGGTAACATGGGGCGGACATTCGCGATCATGGTCGTCAAGTATCTTCATTTCCATCAAGCCTTCAAGGGGCTTGCCGAAAGAGCCGACAGGGCCCTGCCCCGGGTTTTTGTGGGCAAAACCTCCCTCAACGGCACCGTACCATTCATGGATGAGAACATTAAATCTTTTCTCGAACGCCTGCCATATCGACCGGGGGGTACCTGCACTGATGACGGTTTTGACCGGATTATCGGCATCACCGGGCTTCCGGGGTTCGTTATAGATGCCGGACATCATGCCGCCGAGCAGGGAAAAGGTTGTCACACCGTACTTCCTCGAGATATCCCATATCCTGCTCTTGGTGAATTGCGGGCTGATAACCGCCTTAACGCCCATTGCAAGCGCCGGAACCATAGTCACTGCCTGCGCATTACCATGGGTAAACGACAGACCCGTATACAGAACGTCCTGTTCACCATATCCCCATACCAGTTGCGCAAGAAGCGCATAAGAACCGAAACGGTCCTGTTTTACGACAACGCCTTTGGGCTCTCCCGTGGTGCCCGAAGTAAATATGATCTCAAGAGCGTGCGCTGAAGACGATGATGGATCCTGTGAAACAGGCTCCATAAAAGAAGCGGAACCGTTACCGGTGATCTCGTTTAAAAACGGGAATGCCGTCTGCGTACCCGGCCTTATGTCAGGTTTCCTTGCGAGGTACAGGTACTTGAGCCGGGGCAGCCCCTGCCGTATCCCGGTAATATTCTGGACGATATCCTCTGTCGTAAACACGGCCTTCACCTCCGGGAATCCAAGCATGTATTTCAACCGTTCTCCCGAGGCACGCGGGTCTACGGGTACGGCGGTTGCACCGACAATGGACGCCGCAGACAGCAGGTAAACGAACTCGGGATAGTTGCGCATCATGATGCCGAAACAATCTCCGGGACCAATGCCTATGCGCCGTAACTCCCCGGCGATCTTAAAAGCGTTGTTGTGGAGCATGGCATAGGTGATGCGCTCATCTCCGAGTTCTCCGTATTCGAAGACAAAGATCTCTTTGTCCGGTGACTCGTTATTCTTTGCTATCAGGATATTCGATAAAAAATCCATACGTTTTTTACGTTATTAACCCAACAGTATGCAATAATATTTCTTTATCATTGCTTCTCGAAACAACGTACCGGTGAGCGCATGTGCTCTTCATTCTTCGCCCTTCGCAATAAGCTCGCCTGCAAAAATTGCAAGCGAATCATTGGACCCGTCCTCTATGAGGGCTGCACGCGCGTCCCTGAATAATTTTTCGATATAATATTCCTTAGCAACGCCGTATCCTCCGAATATCATGGACGCCTCATGCGCCACTTTAAAAGCGGCCTCGGTGCAAAAAATCTTCGAAGCTATGGAGTACTTCGTATCCGGCGGAGAATTGGTAAGGTTGTAGACCAGAGCGCTCCGGGACATCGCACGTGCGGCCTCGACGAGCTTGAACATGTGTAAAAGCTTATGCCGTATAAATCCATGCTCGATGAGCGGCTTGCCGCCCTGTACCCTCTGCTTTGCGTAATCCAATGCCTCTTCGTACGCAGCCCTTGCAACGCCGGTGAGGAACGCACCCATGGAACCGTTTGCAGCCGCAAGCGTTATGTCCGTCATTGCTTCATACGCATCCGGGTCTATGATCATATTGTCTTTCGGCACGCGGACGTTATCAAAGATGATCTCTCCCTGATTCAGCGCCCTCTGTCCCATCTTGTCCAGGGGCTTGCCTTTGCTGACCCCGGGTAAATTCGTCGGAACAATGCAGATGCCGCCGCCTGCCATGCCCATGGACGGTTCTCTATTCAAAAATACGGTTGCGTGCGTCGCAATGGTACCGCACGAAACCCATGCCGATGTCGTTCCGTTTATTATCCAGTCATTTCCATCGCCACGTGCCGTTATTTCACCTCTGATATGCGGATTTTTAAATTGGTCTGTCCCTGCAGCGAGGGTATCGGAACCGTAATTGGGCTGGGTAATGGCCCAGCACCCGATAAACGATGCGGTCTTGTCCTTTGTGTAAGGATAAACGAAATTCTCGAGCAGATAGTCCGTCGGAGCAAGCATGGAAAGGAATGCCGGGAACGTCGCAACCCCGAGGGCTATGGCAAAATCTATGCTTCCCCAGGCAAGCTCTTCTTCGACGATGTGGACGCCGAGCGGCGACAACCCAAGGCCGCCGTATGATTCCGGAAGCAGGAATGTATGCAATCCCATCGCATACGCCTGCCGGAGAACATCCCAGAACAACGAGCCTTTTTTTATGACGTCTTCGGGTGACAGCTTATCAAGCTTGATACTTGCCGGTCTGAGGACCTTGCGCGCAAACTCATGGACGCTGTTTTTTATTGCCACCTCGTCATCCGTCAAATTGAGATTTAACTCTTTATACGGCATCGCTCTCCTCCTTTTTTGGGTCCTTTCCCGGTTCAAAACAAGAAATAACTTTTAAAAACCCTCACTCCCATTACAGCCGTTGTCATTGCGAGAAGTCCTCTCCCGTCAAGGGAGGAGAAAATTTCCAACTCGAAATGAGAAAAAGCCTTGTTTGCCGTGTTCAGCAAACAAATTATACCGCTATACCCTTTGTCTTACAGTATTTCGGATACAGCTCGAATATGGGATTTACCAGCGGTATGAGCCCGAGCACCTTGGTCACCGAGCCCTTTGTTTTGATCTTCCGGGTTGCGAGTGCAACCGGGATGCTCAGTTGTTTGAGCCAGAACTTATGCGCATTGTCGCTGGACAGGATCATCTCCACATCAGGCTTGCCGTCATACATACCGAGTACAACCCTCGGTCTGTCCTCGCCATGAATCACCCATATTGTTCCTTCGGGTTCTGACAGGGTGAATTTAAGGGTAATACCGGCATTGTTAAATTTTTTCGCAGCCTCGCTTCGGATACCCTGGAACTTCTTAACCTCCTCATCGCCGAGGCCCGTACTGGTGAGGAACTGGACAAACTTCGGATTTTCTTCTTCATTGAAAAGGATTTGCCAGAGGGCGCCGAGCACATCATACATATGATTTGTATCTCTAAATACCGCCATACTTAATCCTCCTCTCTCGTTCTTTTTCAGAACATTAACCTGCAGATAAAAAATGGAACGCTTCTTTCATCATGATTTTACAATCACACCCGTCTTTCTGTCAAATGCTTTATACACCCTCCTTTCCAATATCTTGCATTTTTCGCGTTATAATGACACCACTACTCTATGAAGAACATAGCGGGTAAAACCGTTTTGATTACCGGCGCAGGCATGGGCATGGGACGCTTGTTTGCCGGGAAATTCAAAGACGCATCCTGCAAACTCGTGCTCGTCGATATCGACAAACAGGCTCTGGAAAAGACAGCCTCGGAGCTCAATGCGGATGCCCACACCTACGTTTGTGACATATCGGACAAAGACCAGATACATATGCTTACCGGGCGCGTGCATGAAGATACGGGGTTGGTTGATATTATCGTAAACAACGCCGGCGTCCTTTATGGATATCCTTTTTCCCAATGCCCCGACGAAGTCATCGCGAGGACCATCGATGTGAACGTGAAAGGCACCATGCTCCTGACAAAGGCATTCCTGCCTGATCTTATGTCCCGCAAAAGCGGTCATATCATAACCATGGCTTCGGCATCCAGCCTGACCGGCGTTCCCGACCTTGCTGCTTATGCTACCAGTAAACATGCGATCGCAGGATTCTCGGAATCCCTGAGGCTTGAAATGAAGAAGTATGGATTCAGCAACATAAGAACAACGCTCGTCTATCCTCATTTCGTGGATACGGGTATGGTGACCGGGGTAAGGTCGTCCGTACTGCTCAGACCCAAGGATGTTGTGGACAGGGTATTTACTGCACTTCAGAACAACGAACGGTATGTCTATATGCCGTGGTGGCTCAGGTTCATCCCTCTTTTGCTCGATGTACTCCCTACTGATTTAGGAGACTGGATTCTCTTTAAAACCGGGATCAGCAGGACGATGGAAACCTGGGTCGGGCACGCCAAAAGGCCATAGATTCCCGGGTTCATCACACCTCTCTGTATAACTGCCCGATGTATTCGATCTCCTGCAAGAGCCCCTGTTCAAGACTTACCTGTGGCACATAACCAAGTGTTTCCTTTGCATGCGTCAGATCCGCCGACGTATCCTTTACATCACCTTTCTGTGAGGGCTGAAAATCTATTTTTGGTTTTGCCTTCATCAGGCTGCCGATCATATCGATAACCTCGCTCAATCCTATACGCGATCCTCCACCTACATTAAAGACCATACCGGCAGGTGCACTCAGTGCAAGCATATTTGCCTGAACAATATCGGAAACACAGGTAAAATCCCTGGTCTGCCTGCCGTCACCATATACGGTAATAGGCTTATCTTCGCTTATTGCTTTGATAAATTTATGAAAAGCCATATCCGGCCGCTGCCCGTGCCCATAAACCGTAAAATATCTGAGGCTCACCGAGGGCACACCGAAATTGTCGTTATAAACCTTTACAAGCTGTTCCGATGCCATCTTCGTCACGCCGTAGGGAGAGAACGGCATAAGCACGCTGGTTTCCTGTGCAGGCAAGGCCGGCGTGTTGCCGTAAACCGATGAGCTCGAAGCAAATACGAATTTTTTTATCTTACTGTCTTTCGACGCTTCGAGCAGCCTCTGCGTTGCCATGATGTTGTTTCTCACATAGATATCAAAAAATTGGCCGAAGCTTCCCCTGACCCCTGCCTGCGCTGCCAGATGAAATACACAATCAACTTCTTTAACCATGTATTTAAGGTCAAGCTCCAACAGAGAATCCTCCACGAACTTAAATCCCGCATATTGCTTTAGTCCTGCAAGATTTTTTTCCTTTATCCACCGCGGATAATAGTCCTCGAAAGAATCTATTCCCAGCACGGAGTAGCCTTCATCGAGAAGCCTTTTCGACAGATTCGATCCTATAAAACCCGCAGCACCAGTTACCATAGCCTTTGCCATAAGCATCCTTTCATTTCATTGATATTGGGATATTGAACAGCGTTCGAATAATCGTGTTACGTCCTATCGTTTTTTTGTTTCAGCAGAGCTCTGTTTTTATCATAGAAATGCTGGATGAGCCCTCCCAGCAGCTGTCCGGTAAAGAAGGCACCGATCATGACGGGAAATGTTATGAATCTCCAGCCTAACCCCGACAGTATCCGCAGCGCTATCACAAATGGAACAGGAATATGAACAGCCAGAAACCACTGCGTTGAAAATCTTTTTACCTGCGACCTCCAGTAGCCAAAGGGAAGATTCAGTGTCAATACAGTCCCGGCCACGATCCATAATGTTTTCATATCTCTCTTTATAACCCCATTTGCTTCCCGATAATTTCTTTCATGATCTCTGTCGTCCCGGCAAAGATCGTTTGTACCCTTGCATCAAGATAAGCCTGCGCAATGGGATATTCAAGCATATACCCATAACCGCCGAAAAACTGCAGTACCTGATCAACGGTCCTCTTCAGCATCTCCGTTACCCACCATTTCGCCATGCAGGTTTCCTTGATGATGTTCGCGCCCGATACATGCTCCTGGATCAACCGGTCGATAAATGCCCTACCGAGCTCGATCTCCGTGGCTATCTCTACCAGCTTAAACCGCGTGTTCTGGAATTTCGATATGGGTTTTCCAAAAGCAGTCCTGGTCTTTGTATATTCTATTGCCTCTTCGAGTGCCTTTTCCGCACCTGCCTGGGCCATGATAGCGCTCACCAGCCTCTCCTGCTGCAGTTTCTGCATGAGCTGGAAAAACCCCTCTCCTTCCTGTCCGAGCAGGTTTTTTGCCGGGACCCTGCAGTCCGAGAAATACAGCTCCGAGGTGTCCTGCGCCTTCATGCCTATCTTCTCGAGCTTTTTGCCCTTTTCGAATCCCGGCGTTTTATCCTCGACAACGATTAGGCTCATACCGGTATACGGAGGGTCTGCCTTGGGGTTCGTTTTGCACGCAACGATGACAAGGTCGCACAACTGGCCGTTTGATATGAAGGTCTTCTGTCCGTTGATGATATACGAGTCCCCGTCCCTGACCGCACTTGTTTTAATCGCCTGGAGATCGCTGCCCGTGCCCGGCTCTGTCATGGCCACCGCGGTTATCAGCTCGCCGCTTACACATCCGGGCAGCCATCGCTGTTTCTGTTCATCGGTACCGAATGCGGCAATGTACGGCACAACGATATCACTGTGCAGGTTCATGGCAAAACCCGATTCCATGATCCGTGCGATCTCTTCCATCATTACCACCGAATAGATAAAATCTACACCCGATCCGCCGTATTTTTCCTCGACCCATGGACAGAGATACCCCTCTTTACCTGCCAGCTTCCATATCTCTCTTGACACGATTCCGTTCTTTTTCCATTCTGCCTGGTGCGGAACAACATTGCGTTCAAGGAATTTTTTGAATCCCTGCCTGAAAATCTCGTGTTCTTCACTAAATATTTTTCTGTCCATCGTGCCTCCTTTTCCAATAATTATTTCATAGCAGATTTTTATGAGCTGCGAAAGCAATACACTCCGGGATTGCCGCGGCGGCGGGTTTCCAAAATTATTCGACCCTTTTCAGAAGGTCGGGCATATAATAGGCTATCCTGAGAAAGTCATTCAGTGTCGTAAATCCGAACCGGAAAAGATCGAGATCCAGTTTCTTTATGTTGGAAAATTCCGGTATACTCTTCTGAAGATGTATAATAATTGCGTCCGTACATACCCATCTCTTGTCGGTTATTTCAGGAACTTTTAATGGAATCTTTAATCCAAGATTATGATACATCATCGCGTTTGATATGTTAAAAAAACCCCTGAAGGAGTTATATCTGGTACCTTCGAGCTTTTTGAAGGAATCCAGAAAATCACTAAGCTGTCGTTCGCTTCTCCATACAGGCCTCAAAGCCATCGGGGACTTGCCTGATCTGAAAAAATGATCGGCAGGCAGTTTTATGGTAACGGGATAGACGACATTCAGCGTCTCGTTATTTTCCATGACCACTGCAGAATGATCATACGGCGTGCAGGAAAGGCTTCTCCACAATGCATAGAAAAAGCCGTACGTCTGCGTCAGCAGTATGTCACCGGGGACGAGTTTGTGATAAAGGGCTGCGGCTTCTGTACTGTTGCCGGTACCAATATCCAGGGCTTCATCTGAACATCTCTTGTTCTTTTTCAGATGCATACCGCTTATCCTGCTTTTATATGCTCTTCTTTAATAAAAACATTCCCGCTAAAAAGAGCGATGAGTTTCCCGTCGGACTCTCTCGTCACCGTAATCTGGTAAAACCCCGTTCTCTTTGTCCTCTGGAGTTCTTGTGCCTCTGCAATCAGCCGGTCGCCCAAAAACGCGGGATTCGTAAAATGTATGTCTGCAGATGTGGCAAGGGCCAATGTGCCTCGGCTGTTCGACGCCACCGCAAAGGCGAAATCCGCAAAGGAAAAGAGCGCCCCTCCCTGGCACATATCGGCGGCATTCAGCATGTCCGCTCGAATAGTCATACCCATCTTTGCGTAACCGATCTTCGCACTCAGCACATCTATATTCAGCCACACCGCAACCTTATCGTTCGCTCTCATAAACCTTGCAATCTTTTCCACCACGAATAGGTACCTCCACTGTTTCTGATTGTTTTTTATATCTTTATTACAAAAAGTTCAAGAGCATGTAAGGAAACGCAGAGATAGCAGGTGGATCGCGGGAATAAGTAAATCTCCTTATTGCATTTTTCTGGTTAAGCGGGTATGAGTAACTATATTTTAAATCATGGAGGGAGGAATACCATGGCTAAACTGACACAGGAAATGCGGGATCTCATCGCGGCACAACAGTGTTTTATTGCTACGGTAAACGCCGATGGAACCCCGAATATCGGACCAAAGAGAAGCACACGGGTCATCGATGACGAGCATATCGCTTATAACGAGGCAACTGCCAAGCAGACATGGAACAATGTGAGCAAAGGCTCGAAGGTGGCAATAGCCGTCGTCGACAGGGAAAAACTCAAAGGCTTCCGCTTTATCGGTACACCCGAGGTAGTTACATCGGGCAAGCTTTACGAAGATGCCGTCAGTATGGCGCAGAAAATGGGGAGACCGGCGCCGAAGGCTGTCGTATCGATAAAGGTGGAGAAGATATTCAACCTCGGCATACCCGGCGCAGGCGACCAGATCGCATAAAACCTTTGTTTGCGGGCAGAGACAGGCGGCTCTTTCTTCTCATGCACAGATGAACAAACGGCCCTCTTGCTTTTTCCAGGTTACTTCGGTTTTTGCCGGTTGACGGTAAGCAGGTCTTTTACCTTTTGCTGTGCATTCTCGGGGATACAATTCCCGTGTCCAGGACAGAGGGTGTTGAAAGGCAACGCAGATATTTTTTCTATGGAGCGCCACGCCTGATCCATGTCGCCGGTAAAATATTTAAGCGGTCCGGTCAGCTTGTC
>JAKAHI010000225.1 GCA_021815065.1 bacterium
CTATTACCCGGTATGGTTTCCTCATCGGATTTTCGAAGAATACCTTTATTTGACGCGGGATTATCGCTCATCACATAAACTTTCTTATTTTTCAAACGCATTTTTCGGGTTAACGACACGGCTTTATTCGTCTTGCGGGGTTTCATACCCGCTGAAAAATTTTTTATAAATGACGATATAAGCACCTTGAAATAATGCGGCTATATAAAAGGGTAAAATGAGCTGCCCTTCCTGAAAGAAATAGCCTGTTATGGTTGGTCCAATTGCCCATGGCAATTGCATAGAGACCGTATTCAGGCTTGTGGCAAGCCCCCTGCGTTCGTCCCGCACCAATCCTATTGCCAATGCCTGCCGTGCACCGGCTGTGCTCCTGTTGAATGCAGATCTTAAAAGATACACAAGCGAGGCAAGCCAGTAAAATGGGATAATGGGCAGGAACAAAAGCATGATAAGACCGAATGTCCTTTGGAATATTACGGAATTGACTATACCGATGTGTTCAGTCAGTTTTCCCGTGATCAGGGAAGCTATGCCGGTAACAAGAAATGTTGTTGCCATGACCGGGGCGATAAAATCAGGGCCTACGTGGAATTTTATGGCAAACCAGTACGCCATGAGAGGACCTGTCATGCCTATTGCTGCTCCGTTAAAAATATTGGCAAATACCAATTTAAATAATTCATGATTTTCTTTTTTTGATATCGTATGGCTGTCCTTATGAACATTGTCCTTATTTCTTTTTTTATTGCCTCTGTATCCTTCTTCTGTTGCTATTATCAATGCGAGGTCTATGAAAGCCAGTATGCCTACAAGAGCGAATAATGGGCGAAAGGATGTTGCACCGCTGAACCAAGGAGACCATACTGCCGGTAAAACTGCGAGAAGGGCGCCGATAGCTGTTCCGAAAAAGCCGAGTGCATTATTTATACTGTAAATCAATCCGCGTTTTGACGGCCGAATATTTTCTGCCAGCCATGCCTGTTCCGCAGGTGAGAAAGGACCAGCGGCACCATTAGCTCCGCGGCCAAACCCGCCAAGAACCGCACTGATGCCGATAAGCCATGGCTCTGCCGTTGCTATGGCTATGACACAGCTAAGTATAAGGATAACCTGATAGGCGAGCAGAAACGGCTTCCTTCTCAAACGATCGCTGCTGACCCCGATGATAAGGCTGAGGAATGCGCCGAATAATCCTGCCGCACTGAGGACAATACCTATTGAACTGCCCTTCCAGTGCATTGCATGAAGATACAGGGTAAAATCTACTATCAGTATACCCTGACCGATGCTGCGGATCATCCGGGTGGCAAGCAGTTTTGCCGTAGCCGGATGGAGTCCTTTTATATCCTGAATAAACATAGAATGGCCCGATAATAGGCAGACAATTCACAATAATCAACGAAGTTCTTTGTTGTATTGACAGTTTTGTCTCTGTATAGTACAAACGACACATTCAAGAGGCGAAGGGGAGCTGTTATAAAACAAAAACCTTGGCTTATAGCTCTTATTTGTTCTTTATTCCTCCTGTGTCCTGAGGCATACGCCAACACCGGCAGCATATACGGCCTCGGAACAATCGCCCCTGCCATGGGCAATGCATACACCGCACATCCAAACGATGCGTCCGCAACATACTATAACCCGGCAGGCCTTGCCCTGGAAAAAGGGAACGAGTTTTCCCTCGGACTTAACTATTTTTATCCCGCGGTCTGGATCAAGGGTATCAATGGGGTGACGGATTACATAGACAATGACAGGATGCTCGGGATTACGATAGGCATAGACTCCGATTTAGGACACATGACGGATTACGAGCAACTGGAGGGACTCTCTTTTGGACTTTTGCTCTATACCCCGCCTGACAGGGCGTACAGTGAGCACGCTATTCCGGTGAGCGATCAATCCTATGTCCTTTATGAAGATACGGCATCCCAGCTTATGCTTTTGCTGGGGCTTGGCTACAGGGCAACATCCTTCCTGCAGATCGGCGTGTCCGCACTTCTCTACATGCCGGGTAAGATGACCACACTCTACTATCTGAATACCAACACCTCGCCGCCGAATGCGGTACTCCTCGAAAACAGGGATTTGACCATTGATGCGGCTCCTGAGGTTGGTTTCATAATCAAGCCCTTCCATAGAGTCGAACTCGGCGCAGTGTATAGGGCAAAGAACAGTTCGGGATTATCCGGGCTGACAACGTTTATCATTAATGGCACTCCTTCTCTTGCTCAAACCGCTGAAGAAAAAGTTGTTACAACGCCGGATCAGATAGCTGCCGGCGTATCGGTAACTCCGGCTGCAGCAATCCGTCTCAATGCGGACGTGACCTACAGTATCTGGTCGAACAGTGGTGTAACGGATACGCAGGACAATTTTATGGGTACCGTGGATACCCTGACGCCGGCAGTCGGAATGGAATACCTTCTTACAAACCAATGGACACTCAGGGCCGGGTACTCATACTCGCCATCGCCATTTTCCGGACAATCGGGCAGTACAAACTACGTGGATGCAGACAAGAATATTTATTCATTGGGGACGGGATATACGTTCAGGCTGCCGCGTTCCGGTATAAAGGCGCATGCGGATATGTTTGTCCAGCTTCAACAGCTTATGGAAAGGAACAACGAGCAGCCTCAACCCTATATGGACTACACCAACGGCGGTCTTGTATGGAGTTCCGGGCTTTCTCTTACATTCAAATTATGAAGACTATATTAATGAGAACAGGGTGTTTAATTTTTCTGCTGACCGCGGCTGTCAGGACGGCGCATGCGGACATTGCGTCGAATTTCGGACTTGGTGCAAATGCCCTTTCGATGAGCGGTGCGTATACCGGTGTTGCAGATGATTTCTCTGCTTGTTATTACAATCCCGGGGGGCTTGCGTTTCAGCAACGGCCTGTGTTCGCACACGATAAGCGGGGAACAGCGCTTTATATCGGAGCCGGATATCTGTCAAACAGATTGTGGACAAAAGACCCGGGCTCCGGCAAGAAGTACGCGGACATCGCTCCTCTTGCATTTGAACAGCTCGGTCTTACGTTGGGTCCGTCTGCACTCGCGGGTTTACTGCCCGAAAGGCGGGTCTATTTTGGTGTTGCATTCTATTCTCCGACGGATGCAATCATAGGATGGAAAGAGCGGAACACCTCGGTTGACCGGTATTTCGTTTTTTACGATAACCAGAACAGGATATTCGGTTTTCTTGCAGATGCAGCGTACAGATTCAACGATCATCTGTCCGTAGGTGCAGGGGTGAACATCTATGCAGCTTCTAAGACGATCACAGACGTGAATTTCGTACAGTCGTCCTTTTATCATACCGAGAACAATGTGATACTCATAAAGGCTGCTCCGGTCGCCGGGATCATGATCAATACGGGAAGCGGCTTCAAGATAGGACTCAATTACAGGGCTGAAACGAGGTTTAACGATTACGGCGTGAACAATCTGTATGCATCCGGCCTTCTTCTTTATTCGCAGTCTTTTAACTATGTACGGTTTTTCTCTCCTGAGCAGTATGCGGCAGGTATCTCGTATCAGTTTGCAAAACCATACCTGCT
>JAKAHI010000226.1 GCA_021815065.1 bacterium
AGTCCCCTTATTACCGCTGAGAGATATCGTTGTTTTCCCTCATCAGACGACACCGCTCATTGTCGGCAGATCGAAGTCCGTAAATGCGGTAAAAGAGGCCATAAAAAACAATTCACTGATCTTTACGACCATGCAGAAGGATCCGAAAGTAGAGGATCCGAAAGAGAACGATATTCAGATAACGGGTACGCTTTCCTCCATAGAACATCATATCGTTGAAAGTGACAGCATAAAACTGCTGGTAAAGGGAGTGAAGCGGGGGAAGATCCTTTCTTACCATGACGGGGATCTGTATGTGGAAGTTGAGGTCAGTCCTCTCGGGGATCTTTTAAATAATACGCCGGGTGTCGAGGCATTAAAAAGACAACTGGTGTCGGTATTTACTGATTACGTAAAAAACACCAATCTTATAGCCCCGGAAATCGTAACCTATATTTCTTCGGTGGACAGTGCCGAGATAGTTGCAAATACGATTGCGGGCAGCATCAAGCTGAAAGTGGAAGAAAAGCAGGCATTGATGGAGATAGAGGACCTCGAAAAGTTTATGACCAGGCTTATGGAAAGACTTTTCGGCGAGATAGAGATAATCGATATCGAAAAAAGAATAAAGGCTCAGGTAAAGAAGCAGACAGAGAAGGCCCAGAAAGAATATTATTTGAACGAGCAGATGAGGGCCATACAAAAAGAGCTTGGAGAAAAAGACGAATTCAAAACAGAGATAAAAGAACTCGAAGAACGCATCAAGAAGAAAAAGATGTCCGATGAGGCGGGTAAACGCTGCAAGGGTGAGCTGAAGAAGCTGAAAATGATGTCACCGATGAGTGCCGAGGCTGCTGTCGTGCGCGGGTATCTTGAATGGATTCTTTCCCTTCCCTGGTATGAATACTCGGATGAGAAAAAAGACATAAACGAGGCGAAGAAAGTCCTGGACAGGGATCATTACGGGCTTGAACAGATCAAAGAGAGGATTCTCGAGTTCCTTGCCGTTAAAGCGCTGAGTCCCGACGCGAAAGGGCCCATTCTGTGCTTTGTAGGCCCTCCGGGTGTGGGAAAGACGTCCCTTGCGAAGTCCATAGCCGAGGCGACGGGGAGGAATTTTGTCCGGCAGTCGCTCGGCGGAGTACGGGATGAGGCAGAGATCCGCGGACACAGGAGGACCTATGTAAGCGCCCTCCCGGGCAAGATAATTCAATCCATGCGCAAGGCAGGGACATCGAACCCGGTCTTCCTTTTCGATGAGATAGATAAGATGAGCATGGACTTCCGTGGAGATCCGTCCGCAGCTCTTTTAGAGGTTCTGGATCCCGAGCAGAACCATGCTTTTAACGATCACTATCTCGATCTCGATTATGATCTTTCGAAGGTCATGTTCATTACAACCGCCAATACGGTGGCAGGGATACCTCCGGCATTGCTGGATCGTCTTGAGATAATACGGCTGCCGGGATATATAGAGGTAGAAAAGCTCAATATCGCCAAAAAATTTCTTATTCCGAAGCAATTGAAAGCGAACGGCCTTGTACCGGAAAAGCTCGAATTCACAAAAGGAGCTATCGCCAACATTATACGGGATTACACCCGGGAAGCAGGCGTACGGAATGTAGAGCGGGAGATTGCAACCATTCTCAGGAAGGTAGCAAAACACATACTGAAAAGCGGAGAAAAGAATAAGAAAGTCGTTATACGGAGTTCGAATCTTGCAAAGTATCTCGGCGTGGCAAGATTCAAGAGGAGCGAACTCGAGGAACGCGATCTTGTCGGTGTTGCCACGGGCCTTGCATGGACAGAAGCAGGGGGGGACATACTCGCAATAGAATCCGCGGTACTGAACGGTAAAGGCAAGTTGACCGTTACCGGCAAGTTAGGTGATATCATGAAAGAGTCTGCAAGCGCAGCCATGAGCTACGTACGGACGATAGCATCTTCCCTCGGCCTTAAAAAGGATTTTTACAAGAGAATAGATGTGCATATCCACATACCCGAGGGTGCAATCCCCAAGGACGGTCCGTCTGCGGGCATCACGATAGCAACGTCGCTTGTTTCTGCTTTGACAAGGATCCCCGTGAAGCGCGATCTTGCCATGACCGGCGAAATAACCTTGAGAGGCAGGGTGCTCCCTATAGGGGGATTAAAAGAAAAACTTATGGCATCCATGCGGGCACAGATAAAAGAAGTGCTGATACCGAAAGACAACGAGAAAGATATTGCGGAAATACCGGACGTGATAAAAAAGGCACTGAGCATTACGTTTGTCGAAAATATGGATCAGGTTATAGAAAAGGCTTTACGGGTTGATTCGCTTGAGCAGATTTGGAAGGGCAGGTACGATACAGAGACCCATGTGCGCGATATTCCACAGGTAAGCGGTATACCCGTAGCTCCTGAGCAGACCCACCCAAACAATTGACCCGAAAAATACAATAAGTAAACCCCTTTGTTTGACGCGCGACCCTTCCCTGCCGGGTGGGTACCCCATCGCTCATCACATAAACTTCCTCATTTTCAAACGCATTTTTCGGGTTAAGGGGTATTTGTCTGCCATGACTTGATAAGATTCCTCATGTCATGAGCGTATGTTTGGTCCGGTGCAACTGCAAGGCTCTTCTTAAAATAGGTCACAGCAAGCCCCCTGTCGTTGTAATAACGTGCTGTTATGTACCCGAGCATGCGCCACGGCTCAGGGTCATCCGGCTTTAAAACACTTATTTTATCAAGGATGTTTTTTGCATCATCGATGCGGTTCAGCTTTACATACAGATAAGCCAGTTGATCGTACGCAGGTACGTAAGGTGCAGCGGCGATGGCTTCGTTGTAGTACAGAAGCGCAGCACCGGGCTGATCGAGAGATAGTTTTATGCTTCCCATCTCGCAGAAGAGCATTGCCTGTAATGTTTCCGGCGTATCCCCGAGACCGGGTATTACCGCCGCTCCGGCGATCCCCTTTTTTTCCATGTCATTGAGTTGATCCAATGCACCGTTCAGGGTGTCCTGTGCCCTGCCGTACTCATGCATGTCAGCGTACCCTTTTCCTATAAGATATTTCATCATGACAAAATCTGGTGTTTGTTTGAGGAGTTTCGTGCCATAGAAGATACCCTTGGAATTCTCGTTGTTCCTGAAATAGCTTACCGCAAGGTTCCTGAGCACATAGGGATCGTCTCCGACGGAGTTTAAAGAACTCCTCCACATGGTTATATCGTTCTTCCATACAAACTGGCGTTCGAACCCTAAGACCCCGAACACAATCACGAGTAACGTCAGTATCCCATACGCATATTTCCTGTTTCCCATGTTGATTATGGAACCGGCAAGGAGGGTGTAGATACCGATAGAGGGAATATACAGGTACCAGTTTGCGAAGAAAGGCATGGCGATGATTCCATAGTAAGGCAGCATATTGACGAAATACCAGAGGAGCCAGAAGGCAGGCCTTTTATCGTTATTTTTCAGCAGTGCCCGTATGCCGAAGAGTACAGCCAAGAGTACGGCCAAACCCAGCACGAACACAGCGCCCGTAATCTTTGCGTCAATAGGATACGCTATGGACAGATTGAACGGTATCAA